>JBHEPQ010000337.1:0-9620 GCA_046260215.1 Chromatocurvus sp. | reverse complement strand
CTGGTGGCCCAGGTGTTCATCCCGGACCTGAATCTGTCCGTGTTCATCGTCATGCTTGCCCTCGTCGGCGGGCTGTACACCGCCGCCGGCGGCCTGGCTGCCGTGGTCTATACCGATGTGCTGCAGGCGGTCATCCTGATTGCGGGCACCAGCGCCATCGCGATAATCACCTTCGGACAGTTCGACTTCTCCTGGGCAGAAGCCACCCGGGCGCTGCCCGAAGGCCATCTGTCGATCATCCGACCCGCCGATGACCCGGTCCTGCCCTGGCCCGGCCTGCTGATCGGCGTGCCGATTCTCGGTTTCTACTACTGGATCCTGAACCAGTACATCGTGCAGCGTGTACTGGGGGCGCAGGACATCACTCAAGCCCGGCGCGGCGCAATACTCGCCGGGCTGCTCAAGCTGACGCCGCTGTTCATCATGATGCTGCCCGGTGCTTTCGCCGTTACCCTGCTCCCCGACCTCGACTCGCCGGACCAGGTCTTTCCGTCGCTGATCCGGAATTTCCTGCCGGTGGGCCTCACCGGGATTGTCCTGGCTGGCCTGCTGTCGGCGATCCTGTCGAGCGTGGATTCGGCGCTGAATTCCGCCTCCACCCTGCTGGTGCTGGATTTTATCGAGCCCGCTCGCGGCAGAAAGCTGACACCGCAGCAGGGACGGCGCTACGGCACGTTTGCGACCCTGGGGTTCATGCTGGTGGCCGCCATCTGGGCGCCGCTGATTCAGCAGTTCCCCGGTCTGTTTTCCTATATTCAGGCGATGTTCGCCTACATCGTCTCGCCGGTGGTGAGCATTTTCCTGGTCGGCTTCTTCTGGAGTCGAAGCAATGCCCAGGGCGCCTTTATTGCGCTGGTGGGGGGACACCTGGCCGCCGCGGTAATTTTCGCGCTGGTGCAGAGCGACGTGATCGAGCTGCACTTTCTTTATGTGTCGGGGCTTCTGTTCAGCCTGAGCGCCGCGCTCTGTGTGCTGGCCAGCCTGCAGTATGGCCCGGCGCCGAGTACAGCACAGACCCGGGACCTGACGTTTTCGCAACGTGACCTCACGCCGGAACAAGCACCGACGACCTGGTACGCAGATCCGCGCACCCAGGGTGCGGCGGTGGTGGCCCTGACGCTGTTGACGGTTTTTGTCTTCCGCTAGCGGGCCACGCGGTAAGCCGCGTGGCCCTTTATAAAGACTGTCCCACTAGACCGTGGCGGCACTGGCGCGATCAGCGGACGCGGAGCTGTCGCCCTGCCCCGGCGACAGCGGGAAGACCTCCGGGGCGTCCCCGGTAGTCTCGAGGTAAAGCGATCTGCTCGGGAACGCAAATCCGGCGCCGGCACCCTCAACAATTTCCTTGATGCGATAGGCGAGCCGCTCCTTGATTTCCAGCCACTCGGCCCAGACCGTCGTGTTGGTAAAGCAATAGACAAGTATGTCGATAGAGCTGTCGTTAAAGGAATCTATGCGCACGAAGGTGGCGACTTCATCCGGCCGGGCAAACTCGTCACTGTCGTGAATATAGCGCTCGATAGCGTCGCGGATCTCGCGCAGCTGCTCAAGCGTCGTGCGATATTCAACGCCCAGCATCCAGCGTATGCGGCGGTGACTCATGCGCGAGAAATTGGTAACCGCATTATCCGCAAGCCGCGCATTGGGCACGTAAACCGGCGCGCGATCAAAGCGGCGGACTGTCGTGGTGCGAAAGCCGATCTGCAGAACCGTACCCTCGACAATGCCCTCGACGAGCACCCAGTCCCCGGGCTCGAAACGGCGCTCACCCAGCACGAACAGCCCAGCGATCAGGTTCTTGAACAGGTCCTGTGCGCCAAGGGCGACTGCCACCCCGAACAGGCCGAAACCGGCGATAATCGGCGCCACTGCAATGCCCCACAGCTCCAGGATGGTCGCTGCGCCGATCCCGACGAATACCAGCCTGGCGAACTTGACCAGCCATTCACCCATGGCCGCGGTCAGCAACTGGCTGGACGCTATGACCGCATTACCTGCCGGTGTGCTGATTCGGTACAGGGCCCAGAACAGCGTGAAGACCACCAGTGAACGGTTGATATTGTAGACAAAGGCCTCTGCGCTTTCATTTAGATCCAGCACACGGGACGCGAAAAAAAGACCCATCTGCACCGGCAGGAAACGCAGCGGCTCGCGCAGAGTTTCTACCAGGCTGTTGTCAAGCGTTGTCCGGGCGCGGCGGCCCAGCCGAGAGAGCGCGCCCAGCACATAGCGCGTGAACAGCGAACGAATCATGAGGAAGAACAGAAAAACCAGCAGTGCCGCCAGGATCTGCGGCAGGTCGATACCGTAGACGCCGTGATCCCAGACATCCAGCACGAGGATCCAGAATTCCCGCAACGACTCCAGACTCCACTCCACAGAGAACCCTCCCGGAAAAACAACTATATTACCAGTCGGCTGCATATCGTTCAGCCGTTTCTGAGATGATGGCAGCAGCTGGACTGACGGTCCGGCGCTTCGGTACCACCCCCACCTTGCAGGGCAGCCGCAGACCGGGGATCATAGCCAGTCCCGAAGCGTGCCGGAACGCCCGTTGAAAAACCGCTACCGCATCACTCTCGCCAGCTTCCTGGCCTACTTTGTCATGTCCGGCATGCTGGCACCCATCGGTATCGTCATGCAGCCCATGGCGGACTATTTCGACCGGCCGGTCACCGCGATCAGCGCCCTGTTCAGCTGGCTGACCTTCGGCATTCTTGCCGGGTCCTCCGCCGCGCTGGTTGTTTTTGACTGGCTGGACCTGCGGCGCATCATGCTGATTCTTTACACCGCCATCGCTGCGAGCCTGGTGACGCTGGGTTTTACCGACAACCTGCTCGCGGTGCGGCTGGCTCTGGGCCTGGTCGGGGTCTGCTGCGGCATTGGCCTGGCCGGTGCCGCAAGCGTGATTGCCAGCGTCTACGCCGCCGAGCGCCGTGCATCCATGTTGGTAATCACCGATGGCTGCTTCAGTATTGCCGGCATCGTGTGTGGGTGGATCGCGGTTTTTCTGGTGGCCCGCAATGCCCACTGGTCAGGCACCTACCAGGTGGTCGCGGCGATTGCCGTACTGGTAGTGTTGCTGTCTGCGATATCGGCGTTTCCGGAGAACCCGCAGCGCGCTGACAATCAAGGCGACCGCATCAGACAGCCGATCCTGCGCTGGCCGCCAGCCGTATGGCTGTGTATCGCATCGCTGTTTCTGTATACCCTTGGACAGTCAGCCATGCTGTGGTGGTTGCCGAATCACCTGGAGACCGGGCTCGGGGTTCCCCGGGAACGGGCCGGTGAGGTCGTCGGGCAGTTCTGGTCGGGGATGCTCGTCGCGCAGCTGTTCGTGGCCTGGTGGGTGCTGCGGCTCGGGGTACCCCGACTGGTGCTGATCGGGGCGAGCACAACATTCCTGGGCTCTCTGCCCATGTGGCTCTACTCCGGCATCGACGGACTGGTGATCCTTGCCTTCGTCTGGGGTTTCGCCAACCTGGGGCTGCTCAAGATCATCATCACCTTTGGTACGCTCATGGTGCGCGTGCCAACGCCGCGCCTGATTTCCGGGCTGCTGCTTGGCGCGACGCTGGGCACCGCGGTCAGCCCGCTGATTACCAGTCGAATCGCTGCCCTGTCCGCCCCGCTTGCCGTACTGCAGTTCGCCTCCGGCTGCTATCTCGCTATTATCGTGCTTTTGCTGATCGCGGGGCGCGTCGGACAGCTGCATGAGTCAGCCGCCGCGCCCGCAGCGCGGACCACAGGCGTAGCGTCCTGAACGTCCAGACTATCGACTACCGATCTGCCGGGGCCGGCGAGCAGCTGGTGCAGTCACTGCGCGACACCGGTTTCGCCGTGCTCAGCCATCATCCCCTGTCCGTCGACCTGCTGCAGCGGCTATACCGCCGCTGGGCCAGGTTTTTCGATAGCGGCGACAAGCAGTCCTACCTGATGCGGCCGACGCGCCACTCGGACAACAGCGTTGGCTTCGTGCCGGCGGAGGTCTCGGAAACCGCGGTTGGACACGCGGCCCGGGACCTCAAGGAGTTTTACCATGTATTCCCGGACGAAATGCTGCCACCGGCGCTGGCGCCGGAGACGCTGGACTACCTGGACCATGCCTTCGCACTCGGCGTGGAGATCCTTGACTGGCTGCAGGCCAGTTCGCCGCCCTGGGTGCTGGCGCGACTACCGGACCGGCTCAGCACACTGCTGTCAAAAGAGGTCAGCCTTTTGCGCGTGCTGCACTACCCCCCGCTCGCCGGCGGAGCTGAGGCCGGCGGTGCCGTGCGCGCGGCGGCGCACGAGGACATCAACCTGCTCACGTTACTGCCGGCTGCCGAGCAGCCGGGCCTGCAGGTGCTTGATCGACAGGGCAACTGGCTGGATGTCAACGGCAATCCCGGGGAGCTGATCATCAATGCCGGGGACATGCTGAGCGAGGCGACCGGTGGCTACTTCCCCTCCACAACGCACCGCGTGATCAACCCGGCGGCTGCCACCGATAACGTCTCGCGGTACGCGATTCCCTATTTCATGGCGCCGCGCCTGGATACCGTATTGTCCGACCGCTACACGGCGGGCAGCTATCTGAGCGAGCGCCTTCAGGCACTCAATCGGCAGTAATACGCTTCGCTGGTGCCAGCATGCGGCCAGCCCTCAGCCGGCGTTGGCCAGCGTCTCGATATAGAGCGCACGCACGGCGTCGGCATCAACGTCCGAGCACACCCGGATTGGCGCGGTTCGCCGCCAGGCATCCGACACGTAATCCACTCCCGGTTCGCCGCCGATCGTCTGCCCGATCGCAACGCCCCCGATTGCCACGCGCACGTTAAGAGTCTGCATGCAATACAGCGAGGGCCGCAGAAGACAGGCCACAGCGCTGGAGTCGTGGATAGGGCAATCCCGCGAGCCGCCGGTGCGCTGGTAGAAGTCAAAATAAAACCGGGAAATCCGGTGGATGAAGTCTCCAGCGTCGCCTGCCCGCCGCCGGAGGCTGTCGATAAAGGCTTCGTCCATACGGGTTTTTTCAGTGACGTCGAGGCCGACAACCGTCACCGGAATGCCACTGGTGAACACCGCATCCGCGGCCGCCGGATCACCGGCGATGTTCGCCTCCGCAACGGGAGACACGTTGCCGCGCTGCCCGGCAAAGCCGAACACGCCGCCCATGACCACTACCTCACGGACAAGCTCAGGCAGCGCCGGACACAGCGTAAGCGCCGCCGCAATATTGGTCAGGCGGCCCACGGCGACAATCGATAGCTCCCCGGGGTGGGCCTGCGCCAGCGCGACAATCGCCTCTGCGGCGGACAGGGCGTCCTCGCGCAGTGACGGCGCTGTGAGTTCGATGTCACCCAGCCCGTTACGACCGTGTACAAAGTCCGGGTAGCCCTCCCCCAGGGCGGGACCGGATGGCTGCGCCGCGCCACGGTGGACCGGCGCCGCTATACCGAAGCGCTGCTTCATGTACAGCGCATTGCGCGTCGTATCGTCGATACTGGCGTTGCCGACGACGCTGGTAATGGCCAGCAGCTCGACGTCGGGGCTGTAATGCAGAAAAAGCAGAGCCATGGCATCGTCAATGCCGATGTCGGTGTCGAAGATAACCCGCTTACCGGTTGAACCCGCCGTTTTCCCCGGGGCTTTATTCATCGGGGGAATTCGACTCCGCACCGAGCTGCTGCTGCAGGAAGTTCACGCTGGCCCGTATCAGCCCATCCGAGTACGGGTCCGGATCGCTGAACAGGCCAAAGCCGTGATCTGCACCCTCGATCAGCTGCAGACTGGCGTCACCTGCCGAAGCCACTGCCTGCAGTGCCTGTCGCGAAACATCGGGGTCCACCACGTCATCCGCCGTGCCATGAAGGAAAAGCAGGGCGCCATCGTACTCCGCCAGCGCATCCAGGGGGCGTGAGCTTTCCATATCCGCGAACCAGCGTGCGCCGAGTTCCTGTTCCTGTCCCCAGAAGGTAGTGAAATTCGCGTAGCCCCGGGTTGCGGCTTCACGCTTCATGTCAGCCCAGGCATCCGGGCCGCCCAGCATCTCGATCATGCCCGCCGCACCGTTGAGCACGGCGGGAGCCCACATCACCATCGCCGGATAGGCGTATTCCTCGGATGCTGCGAGCAGCGCCGCAACGCGACCGCCCATGCTGAAGCCCACCAGGGCAACACGCTCGGCGTCCACGAGCCCGCTCGCCAGCGCAAGCTTCTGAGCTGCCAGCACATCCGCCTGCATCGTTTTCAGGTTGTTATGCCGGAACGCCTCATTACTGTCGCCGCTGCCGGCGAAGTCCATGCGGATGGAAGCGATGCCGCGCTCCGCCAATTGACGGGCGAGCCGGGTGAAGCCGCCTGCCTCGTGACGCTCACCACCATGACCATGAATCAGCACCGCGAGCGGTACCGGGTTGTCGGCATCCGCCGCGGCGGGGTAGGTCCAGGTCACGGGCACTTCGACCCCTCTGGATGATACCGTGGTATCGACGCTGCGGGCGGCACCGGCCTCGCGCTCGATACGCACGGTCCAGTTGACGCCGTAGCCGATGCCATGGGTCTCGGCAAAGTTGCCCTGGTTGATGGCGAGCGCCAGATCACCGCTTGAGTTGATGAACAGCAGGTTGTCCCCGACCGGAACCGAACCGAAAGAACGCACATAGGGGACACTGCCCGACCAGACCCTGTCTGTGCCGCGCCGGATCTCGACCTTGTAGTAATCACCATAGGCGGGGCTGTCCTGCTCGAAGAGGGCGCGATCGATATTGAAATAGCTATTGCCCAGACGCCCTGCGCCACCGGCGATCTGACCATCGAACACACCATTGCTGTAGCTGCCCGCAGGCATCTCCAGAGTCATGACCTGCGCCGGCAGAAGCGGCCCGACGTCCTCGAACGCGATTACCCCGGCGGCGAGACGGGCCCCGGTGTACGAGTAGACGTCGCGACCGTGAAAGGTATGGGACCACTCCGTACCCGGACGGCGATTGACCGCCTCATCGATCTCACGCACCGCCTCGATGCCGTACAGACCCGCGGGGCCGGAAAGTGACCCGTTATCCGGGCTGACAAAATACAGCCCGTTGCGGGTTTTCAGGACCACCGACTTGCGTTCCGTACCGACCCCGGGGTCTACCACGGAGACAAAGACCGTGCCTGCGGGCCAGGTCTGGGCGTTGTAGGCCAGACTGGCACTGGCCTCCGCAATGTTATAGAGCGGAATAAGGGGGCGCACGTTGTGCACCGTGAGCTCCGGGTGCACCGAGTAAGCAACGCCCGTCATGACCAGACCGGCGAAATCTGCCTGTATGACGAGGGGACTCAGGGACGCCCGATCGTGTTCAGCCCCCTGCGATGCCGCGATACCGGTGGCAGCCAGCATCAGCGATACCAGACACCGTAGAATAAAGGACATGCTTTGCTCCAGAGCCATATTGGCCGCAATTGCTTGAAATCGAGTTATTCGGCAGATTATCACTGCAGCGTCCGCAGGTCACAGACAATTGCCGTATGGTCGAGAGACACGATATCACTCACCGCTGGCAAACCCGGCGTTCGTCCCGCTGCCCGGCAGTCGCCGCGCATGCCGGCGGCAAGCACGTGATCAATGTTCAGAAAAGAGAGAAAGGTGGGCGCGGCGAAAAGACCGACCGCCGTCATGAATCGGTAATTCCCGGGTGGCCGGGTAAAGCGGCGCAGTGCACGCGCCGCCGGGTCCAGCCACGCTACCCGTCCCGGATCCGTATTGAAATCTCCCAGCACCAGACCGAATTCCGGAGCAGCCGCGCCATCGGCAAATGCGGCCTCCACCTGGCCCAGGCGGCAGCCAGCGTCGGCTCGCGTGAGCCCCGAGGTGCCGTGGAGATGCACCACGCGCAGCGAACCACCCATCGCCAGCTGTACGGTCGCCGCTGCCACCCGGTTGCCCGATCCACAACCAGCGTCATCCAGGCCTTCCAGACCGGCTGGGCAGAAGGCGTCTGCGCAGCCGTCGATATATCCCAGACGACGGTGTACCCCCAGGCATTTATCCGGCTTGCCGGGATGGCAGGCCAGCTGGTAAGCCTCGCCGAGTAGGCGCTCAGCCACCGTGGTATCGCCGGGCTGCCAGTCCTCGCAGATAAAGCCCTGTCTGGCTTTTGCCGGGATATCCCCGCACTGTGCACTGTAGAACACCTCCTGCAGGGCAACGATATCCGCATCGACCGCGTACAGGAACGCCTGCACATCCCGCACCACAGCCGGCCAGGCGAGCCCGTTGCCGTACCAGCGATCTGCCGTTTCAGCCTGAGCGGATCCGAACCCGGCATTATCGCCCTGCACGTTCTCGACCGACCTGCCGGAGCCGGCATTCAGGGTAACAACACGCAGGCTATCGAAACCTGGGCTGCCCTTCGGCGCCGCTACTGGCGGCGCCATTGACTGACAGGCCGTCATCAGCAGCGCGACCAGCAGTCCGGCACAGACGATTCCCGGGTATGGCGGGGCCGGCACGCTCAGGGTGTAGCGCGCTGCGGATCGTTCGCTGAATCGCGCCGCCATCCCGGCGGGCCGAACACACAGGCCCAGCGCTCGCGCCAGCTGTCGGCGCGTCGCAGATCCCGGGCGATGGCGCGATACTCATGACTGAGCACGGTCCAGGGGTTATCGGAGTTCAGGTTTTTTGTCAGCCCGTAGCGCACCGGGTCGTCGTCGCGCTCCTCGCTGAAAGTGCCGAACAACCGATCCCAGACAATGAGAACGCCGCCGTGATTGCGGTCGAGGTAGCGTGCATTCGAACCGTGGTGCACGCGATGGTGCGAGGGCGTGTTGAAGACCGCCTCGATCCACGGGTGCAGCCGCCCGACGCTGCGGGTATGAATCCAGAACTGGTAGAACAGGTTGAGTGCGATCATGGTGATAATCATCGCCGCATCGAAACCCAGCAGCGGCAGCCAGAGCCAGAACAGAAACTTGTGAATCCGCTCGCCCACCCCCTGACGCAGGGCGGTGCCGAAATTCAGGTATTGTGATGAATGGTGATTGACATGCCCGGCCCACAGCAGGCGCACGCTGTGGTTGCTGCGGTGGAACCAGTAGTAGCTGAAGTCATCCAGGAAAAACAACAGCAGCCAGGCCCACCACTGGCGCTGCACCACGTCACGCAGCGGACTGACTTCGTGGAGCTGGATGATCAGCCATATCGCAAGCAGGCGAGGCAGGATTTCCACCAGCGCCGAGGCCAGCAGCATGCTGAGCGACGCGAGGGTATCGCCGAGGCGGTAATAGCCGAGTGAGTGGCGTCGCGCGTACCAGGCTTCCAGCACAACCGCCGCCAGATACAGCGGCAGCGCAAACGCACTGAGATCGTCTCGCAGTATATCAGCGATGTCCTGCATGTCCGCACTGGCCTAAGGTTGTTCAATGGAACCGAGTGTAGCGCAGACTGCAGCGGGGTCGCGATAAACGAGGTCGCGATACGGCCTGACGCATATCGGGCCTGGCGCATCCGGCAGCGCCCGATCACAGCGAGGCGCTGGCCGCCTCGACAATGGCAGATGCGGACACGCCGAAGTGGTCGCGCAAGGCGTCCCTGGCCTCACTCATGCCGAAACCGTCTGTCCCTAGCGCGACATAGGGCCCCGGCATCCAGCGCG
>JBHEPQ010000336.1:0-9482 GCA_046260215.1 Chromatocurvus sp. | reverse complement strand
ATCTGAAAGCGCTCGAAACCGTGGAGCAGGAAAGCCTGCTTGATGAGGTGATCGCGCGGCATCCGCACCTCGCCCCCGCGGGTGAGGGTGAACCTGCGCCCGGCTGGGTGATTGTCGGGGAGCACCAGCTGAGGGAGATTGTGCGCTGGGGGCCGTGAAGCCGATCCGCGGAACAGAAAATCACGGCCACTCTGGCTTTTTGACTGACAGGCTCACGGGCATCTTAATCCGGCGGCAACGGTGGCATACTGTGAGGCCGTATCGAGCAACCACCTGCTGTAGATGTCAGAGAAATCCATAGATCCCGAACACGCCGCACGCCTGATGCGACTCGCCACGTCGGCGTCCGTCGCTGTGGCCGTGACCCTGATCCTGGCAAAGGCCCTTGCCTACGCCCAGACCGGCTCGATGAGTATCCTGGCATCGTTGATCGATTCGGTGATGGACTCCGGCGCCTCAGTGCTGAATCTTTTTGCGGTGCGCTACGCGCTGGCGCCCGCCGATCGCGCGCACCGCTTCGGACACGGCAAGGCGGAGTCGATCTCCGCCCTGGCGCAGAGCATCCTGATCATCGGTTCCGGGCTTTACCTGCTGTTCGAGGCTGTGCAGCGCCTGCGTGAACCACCGGAAATCCCGACCCTGGAAGTCGGAATCGCGGTCATGCTGTTCACTATCGTGGCGACGCTGGCTCTGCTCACCCTGCAGCAATACGTAATCCGACGTACCGACTCCGCCGCAATCCGCGCCGACGCCCTTCACTACCGCACGGACCTGCTGACCAACAGTGCGGTGATCCTGGCGCTGCTGCTGTCGCAGTGGGGCTGGGCCGGCATGGACCCGCTGTTCGCCTGCGGCATTGCTGTGTATATCCTGTTTATGGCAAAAGGCATCATGAGCGACGCCTTCAATGAACTGCTCGATCGCGAACTGCCCGAGACACGTCGACAGCTGATACGCGACACCGCCAACCGCCACCCGGAAGTGCGAGGCATTCACGACTTGCGCACGCGCAGCTCTGGCCGGATCGATTTTATCGAGCTGCACCTGGAGCTGGACGGTGACATGCCCCTGCGCCTGGCGCACCATATCGCCGATGACGTCACCGCGGCCATCAAAAGCGCGATACCGACCGCCGATGTCGTCATTCACCAGGACCCGGCAGGGCTTAGCGAGAACCGACTGGAAGAGAAGCTGGCGCACTGACAACACGCAACACTCGTAACGCAGCACTCGCAACGCGACATCCGTAACGCGACACCCCTAAGTTGAAGATGGAGATCACTGATGCAGTACCGCAAGCTGGGCCAAACCGACATTGACGTCAGCGTTATCGGCCTGGGCACCATGACCTACGGCCAGCAGAACACCACGATTGAAGCGGCGGCGCAGCTGGACTACGCCCTGTCCCGCGGGGTGAACTTTATCGATACGGCAGAAATGTATCCGGTTCCCCCCCGGGCTGACACCCAGGGTGAAACCGAACGCTTCATCGGTCAGTGGCTGACGCGCAGCGGCAGGCGTAACGAGATCGTGCTCGCCACCAAGGTTAGCGGCCGCGGCGACGGCAATGCCGGAGTGAATCATATGCGGGACGGCCCCAGGCTGAGCCGCACGCAGATTCACCAGGCGGTAGACGCGTCTCTCGACAGGCTGCAGACAGACCATGTCGACCTGTACCAGGTGCACTGGCCCGAGCGCACGACCAACTTTTTCGGGCGCCTTGGCTACCTGCATCACGATGACGACGGTATTGCCATTGAGGAAACCCTTTCGGCCCTTGGCGAACTGGTGCAGGCCGGCAAGGTGCGCCACATCGGCATCTCCAATGAGACGCCCTGGGGTGTGCTGGAATACCTGCGGCTGGCGAGAGAAAAAAACCTGCCGCGTATTGTCAGCATCCAGAACCCCTACAACCTGCTCAACCGTTCCTTCGAGGTGGGTCTGGCAGAGATCGCCATCCGCGAACAGGTCGGCCTCCTCGCCTACTCTCCCCTGGCATTCGGCATGCTGAGTGGCAAATACCGGGATGGCGCACTTCCGGCGGACTCCCGGCTTGCGCTGTTCGAGCGCTTTTCGCGCTATGGCTCGCCCGAGGCGGAGGCGGCAACGTCCGCGTACGTGGCGCTGGCCAAGGAGCACCAGCTCGATCCGGCGCAGATGGCGCTCGCGTTCGTCAATACCCGCCAGTTCACGACCTCCGACATCATAGGGGCCACGACGCTGGAGCAGCTGCGCGCGAACATCGACAGTATCGATGTCAGGCTGGATAAACCGCTGCTGAAGGAGCTGGAGGCACTGCATCGCCGGTACTGCATTCCCGCCCCCTGAAATCCGCCATCGCGTGGTTCGCCATCGCGTGGTTCGCCATCGAGTGGTTCGCCATCGAGTGGTTCGCCATTGCGAAGCCAGGGGAACAGTCAGAATATCCAGGCGAGCAGCAGCCAGATAATAACGAAGAACAGGAAAAAGCTGCCCAGCATGAACTGCAGCTCACCGAGCAGTCCATCGCCGGCGGCGACGGCAAACACAATGAACAGCACGGCGGTGGTGAAAAAGGCAATAACGGCAGCATCGCGCAAGCCGAGGCCGGGCTCAAACTGCGTGGCGGCAATATCGCCGAGAACCGGGAGCATCAGCATCGCAGCCAGGCCGACCACCGCCACCGATGCGATGAGAACTAATGCCAGCCGGCGGGATTCGGCCTTGTCCCTGTCGTCGGAGTCACCCACCGGGCTCAGTCCTTCTGGCCCATCTTGATCAGTTCGCGGATCCGATTGGGGTCCGGCATGCCCCTGGCAACGATCTCGGGATTATCACCCGCGGTAAAGATCTCTACCGTACCCACGCCGAAAATTCGGTTGAAAAACGACTGCTTGACCCGAACGGTGCGCACGATGCCGATATTGACCTCCGATCGCTCCTTGCTCAGCAGTCCTTTCTCGAACATGACTTCGTTCTCGAACACCGTGAGCTTCGACGCTTTTGTCTGCAGATACCACCAGAGGAGAATAATGATACCCACGCCCACCGCAATGAGCAGCACAGACAGAATAAAACCCAGGGGATTGTTCTTGAACATGGCGGGATGTTCGGCGTACAGCTCTTTCACAAGGAGTTCCTCGTATTGGACTTGCATGACAGTGTCGACGGCGGGCTATCGGCGTTCAAACCCCGCGCGTCAGTACCTTCGCAGCTTCCAGCATCTGCCGCAACGTTTCCAGTGATTCGGCGCTGTAGACCTTGCCGGGGCCGGGCCGCCCCCAGACGCGATCGGGCCAGCAGAAATCACCCGGGCAGCGTCCCACCACATGCACGTGCAGCTGCGGGACGACATTGCCCAATGACCCTACATTGACCTTGGGATAGGCCAGCGGCCCCTTGAGTATCAAAGACAGGTCGGCCGCGGTCTGCATCAGCGCATCGCGGGCTCCGGCAGGCATATCCAGCAGGTCGACGCAGTCGGTATCCGGCACCAGCAAAAACCAGTGCAGCGCCGCCTCCCGGGACAGCAGCAGCCTGGCGTCACCGGCACCACCGAGAAGGTGGCAGTCTGCGGCCAGCCGGGGATGCAAAGCCGCGCTATCGCCTGGCCTTATGCCGCGGAAATCAGCCGGCATTCCGGTAAAAGGCCGCAAAAGCGCTCACAAAGCCCGGCAGCTGATCCATGGCCAGGTTGTTGATGCCTGCGGCCGCCGAGCGCCCGCCACCCGTGGGGTACTGGCGACAGAAAACATCGGCACCCGAGCGCCTGGACAGCGGCGCGCGCACGCTCACCAGCAGACCGCCTCCGGGCTTTTCCGTGACAACGGCATGCGCGCGATCCGGGTGCTCGTTTGCCAGCGCATTGCCGTAGACGCCGCTGACGCGGCGCGCCCAGGGTGCATCCGGAAGCAGGTACACCGCCGCGACGTCATCCGCATGCTCTGCCTGCATCGAACGCGCCGCCGCCAGATCCTCATGGTAACCGCACTCCAGACGATCAAAGGTCTCGCGGTTCTCGTGCATGAACGTATGCGGATCGGGATAGGGAAGGAGCTCGCGATAGAGATCCCCGGGGTGAAAATGCAGCTCTGCCAGGTCTGACCCGTAGCCGTTGTAGTTGATGTAGATGCCCAGGTTTTCCAGCTGATCGAGAGCCGCGGCAGACAGGTCGAGAGGTCGGGCAAGCCGCTGTGCGCTTTCGCGCAGGTTGTCTCCAAACGTACCGACGACAGCCCAGGCACGCCCGGCACCCGCCAGATAACCGTTCACGAGCAGGCTGGTGCAGACTGTGGATTCGGTATTGATGTGGGTCTCCAGCGCGTCACTCTCGGGAATGTCACCGGCGAAGTGATGGTCGCAGTACCACACCGATGCACCCGCTTCCAGGACCCGGCACAGTGCCTCCCGGTTTTTGTCCAGCGATACGTCGAGCACGCAGACCCGGTCACCGGAAGCGGCGCTGACCCGGTCCAGCAGAGCGATATCGCGCTTGACGCCAGTGATCAGGGACGCGTCGCGCGGCTCGGCCTGACGCAGCTGGAGCAGCGCACAGATCCCGTCTGCATCGCCATTGAAGACATCAAACTCGGCCATAAGCCACCTCACTGCACTGTAACTAACTGCCCCGGAGTGACCGCTCCGGGGACCTGTCGGGCTGGGTTTATCCGTTGAACAGCGGTTTCACGTTCGAGTCGCCAATGTCCGGAAGCGCCACAGCACGGCGGCCAGCAGGCCCCTGTTTGATCCAGAGATGGTCGTGGCGGATTTCGTGGCGGGCAAATCCACTGACGGAGGTCGACAGTATATCGGTGATACCGCGGCAGTCGAGGCGATCGCAACAGGCAATCAGGCCCTCCAGCGCAGACATCACCTCGTCATAGGTGAGGCTCTCTTCCTCGGCGCGCATGATCATCGGATGCCCCGTGCCGCTGACCGATGTGCCCAGGAGAAGCTCTTCGTGGAGTTTCTCTCCGGGGCGCAGACCGATAAATTCGATATCCAGCCCGCTGCGCGACGGACTGCGGCTGCCGACTTCATGGCCGGAAAGCCGGATCATGCGCTTGGCGAGATCGACAATCTGCACCGGTTCGCCCATGTCGAGCACAAACACGTCGCCGCCCGTGCCCATGGCGCCGGCCTGCAGCACCAGCTGCGCCGCCTCCTGAATGCTCATGAAGTAGCGCGACACTTCGGGATGCGTGACCGTGACCGGCCCGCCGTTCTCTATCTGCTCGCGGAACAGGGGCACAACGGACCCGGAAGAACCGAGCACGTTGCCGAAGCGGACCATGCAGAACCGCGTGTGCGTTTCTTCCAGGGCCAGGCCCTGGAGAATCAACTCTGCAAAGCGCTTGGAAGCGCCCATGATATTGGTGGGGCGCACGGCTTTGTCGGTGGAGACGAGAACAAACGTTTCCACGCGGGCCTTGCGCGCCGCCTGGGCGGCGTGCCAGGTGCCAAAGACATTGTTGGCGACCCCCTCGGCCACGTTGTATTCCACCATGGGCACATGCTTGTAGGCCGCCGCGTGGTAGACAGTCTGCACCGCGAATGTGCGAAAGATAGTCTCAAGTCGCCGCTGGTCGCGCACGGAACCGAGCAGACAGGCCATGTCGGTGTAATTTACACCGCGCGCCTGCGCCTCCTTGAGTTCGCGCTCGATGCTGTATAGCGCGAACTCCGAACTGTCCAGAAGGACCAGTTCGCGTGGGCCCGCTGCGAGAATCTGCCGGCAAAGCTCCGCGCCGATAGAGCCACCAGCACCGGTTACCATGACAACCTTGCCGGTAATGCAGCGATCGATGAGCTCGGGATGGGGCGGTACCGGATCGCGACCGAGAAGATCGTCCAGGTCGATGTCCTGAATCTGATTGACACTCGCGACACCCGAGACCAGCTCGCTGATCTTGGGCACGGTGCGCACGTGCACGGGCAGGCCGACGAGAGAATTGATGATCTCCCGCCGGCGATCGTGGGTCGCCGAGGGAATCGCGAGCAGCACCTGGGTAATGCCGTGCTCCTGGATCAGGCGTTCAATGTCACGCGGATTCACCACCTGCAGACCATTGATCACCGAATACTGGGATCGCGGATCGTCATCGACAAACGCCACCACGCGATACTGCTCGCCGTGATGCAGCGCGGTCAGTAGCTGGCGCCCGGATTCGCCGGCACCGTAGATGAGCACATTCTTGGAGCTGGAGCGCAACTTGGCCTGATAGTAGGCGCGGACCACAAGCCGCGAGCCACCGACGCTGAACATCACCAGCGCCCAGTAAACAAAGGGCATCGCCCTCGGCACATCGGCCCGGGTGAAGAAGACGGCGGCGCCGAGGACCAGGGTGGAATAGCTCGCCGCGGTGATGATCGCCCAGATGGCCTGCTGTCCCATGAAGCGGATCACCGCGCGGTAGAGGCCCAGGCGCAGGAAAATAATCGCGCTGGCGAGCAGCGTCAACGCGGCACAGGCCACTTCTACGACGCCCAGCTGTACTGATGCCACGCCCGAGGGGTAGGCGACCGCCACCCACATGGCACCGGCCACGAAACACATATCGATCAGGAGAACGACTGCCTGCTTGATATTCCTTGGCAGCTCGACGAGCTTTTCAATGGTTTCGCGCATACCGCGCCAGGTGTTGGCGCCGGCCTGCAGCACACCCACCGCTGCTTTCTTAAGCAAATTTTGACTCCGCGCTGGTTGAGGCGCTTGCCGACATTGGTTTGTTGTTACGCCGATCCAGCCGCGAATGCTACTGTATTGACCGCAATTTGACCATGGTAATAAGTAGTGGAAAGCAGGCCAGCACACACAGCGCGGCGCCGTAAGCCGGATGCAGGGCTGCGACGATTGCAAGGGGTGTCAGCCAGAGCCATTGCACGGCAAGAAACAAGGCGTCTACCCTGGCGTGTGAATCCCAGCGCTGCGCCAGGCGCTGATACAGGTGCTCGCGGTGAGCCCGGACCAATGACTGCCGTCGCGCTGCGCGGAACACCAGCGTCGTGACGGCATCCGCGAGAAAAACGGCGAGCAGGATCAGGCCCGCATACAGTGGAACAGCCTCGAGCCACCAGCCCGAAACCAGCAGCGCCGCCAAAAGATAGCCGGCGGGAATACTCCCGGCATCGCCCATGAAAAGCCGTGCTCGCGGGCGATTGAAAACCAGGAACCCCGCGAATGCACCCGCCAGGGAAAAACAGATCGCGATGTACCAGTGTCCGACGTCAAGCCAGCTGCCGATACCACCCAGCACAAGCGCGGCCGACAGGGCCTGCAGCGCCGCCAGTCCGTCGATGCCATCCATGAAGTTGAACAGGTTACTGAACCCCAGTATCCAGAGTGCCACAAGACCCGTGATCACCAGGCCTGGCCACGCGCCACCGGGGGCGCAGATCCAGGCCGCGGTCAACGCCGCCGCGACAGCATACAGTCCGAGACGCAGACGGACACCCAGATTCACCAGATCATCGATGAGACCCAGCAGCGACAGCAACACAGCGAAGACCAGTAAAACATGACCGGCCTGCGGCAGAGCCGGGCCGAGCAGAAGCAGCGTGAGCGCCAGCGCCGCTACGATCGCGACCCCGGCACCGCTGACGGTGGCGTTGCGATGGGAACTGCGCGCATCCGGATAGGCCAGCCAGCCGGCAGCCGCGGCGCGCCAACGGTAGATGGCACACAATGCGATAGCAGCCAGTAACGCGGGCAGAAAAAGCAGCGCCTCAGCGCTCAACGGGCTACCGCTGCTGCGCGCACGATCGCGGGCGCAACATCCTCGAAACACTGCCGCGGCTGCCAGCCGGTCGCCGCACCCACTGCCCGGCTGTCGTAGAGCTCGTCACCTAGCAACGCAGACGCTGTCGTGCCGATGGGAGCCCGCCGCTGCAGATCGGCACAGGCGCCCAGAATCCGCCAGCCGCTAACGGGCATGACCAGCCTCGACACCGGACGCCGCATGGCAGAAGACAGCGCCAGCATCAGGCGATGGGTACTATAGGCCTGATCGTCCGTGACGTTCCACACTGCCCCGTCTGGCGGCAGCCCGTGAACAGTCGTGCCGGCGAGTGCGACCAGCAATCGCACCAGGTCGTCGCGGGACACCATCGATCGCGCCCCGACCTCGGGGACCATAGGCAGCCCGCGGCGCACCCAGGACACCAGTGCCGCGAGATTGCCACCGACACCGGCTCCGTAGACCAGCGCGGGACGCAGCACGACTACCTCCAGGGCCGACTCGCCGGCCAGCTGCACCAGCGCCATCTCGGCGCGTCGCTTGCTGACGGCATAGGCACCAATGGGGGCCTCGCTCTCTGTTTCAGCGCGCGCTACCGGAGCACCAGTGCACCCCATGGCCTTGACGCTGCTCAGAAAAACGAAACGCCTGACGCCATCCCGCGCCGCACGCTGTGCCAGCGCGATACTCGCTCTTTCATTGACCGCGCTATGACAGGCGGCCGGCGCCCGTCGATGTGCCACGCCCGCGACGTGGAATACGGCATCGAAACCGCGTAACGACAAGGTGTCCGGCAACGCTTCACGCAGGTCGTGAGACAGATGCGGCATGCAAGCGGGAGAAGGATCGGCCCGCCGCAGCAGACCGGTGACATCATGCCCGGCCGCGGTCAGCGCCTGGCACAGCGCACGGCCGATAAATCCCGTCGGTCCTGTGACCAGGCACTTCAAGCGGCGGTCGCCTCCCTGCGCAAAAAAACCGGCGTCGCTGGCGCCAGAAGCAAAGACGCCAGCTCGAAGCCGCCATGATACGGATGCCCGCAGCTTATTCCAGCGTTATGAGCGCGCGGTTGCGTGCCAGCGTCGCTTCACCAACGCCGCTGACTTCCAGTAGCTCCTCCATCGATTCGAAAGGACCGTACATTTCGCGGTAGCGGACAATCGCCTCGGCGCGGGCCGGCCCGACCCCCGACAGAAGCGAGGACAGCGCCTCAGCTTTCGCGGTATTGATATTCACGGTCTGCTGCGGCTGCGCCTGCGCCTGCGCGACGGGTTCCTCCTGGGCGCTGATCTGCGGCGCCGGAAGACCCATTGCCAGCGTCGCCGCGAGCAACAGGCTACCGAGAATCTTCCGGTGAATCGGGACCCGGGACAGACGCGGAAAAATCCCCCGCGACATTACGATGGGTGTATAACGTGATAGCAGGTCAGAACGTTTCATTGGCTCGTCTCCATGACTGTTTTGCGATACCGGCGGGATTGCGCGGCACGCTGCAGAGGCCATCCCGGCCGCTGCGGTAAGGGGAAGACTAGCAGCGCCGGAACGCCAACTGAAGACAATGGATCAATCTGACGAAAAACCCCCCCGCGTGGTCAACGCCGGGCGTCGGGTATCCCCGCAACGATCGCCGCCAGGGACGCTCCGGGGTCTGCGGCCGCCGTGACGGAGCGACCAATGACCAGGTAATCGGAACCCAGCTCCAGGGCTGTCGCCGGCGTGACGATACGACGCTGGTCATCCGCGGCATCACCCGATGCGCGGATGCCC
>JBHEPQ010000313.1:0-16137 GCA_046260215.1 Chromatocurvus sp. | reverse complement strand
CCTGCGGCCGGTGCCGTGCTCGGCGCCACCGGGGTCGGTAGAACGGCCCAGACGGAAGGATTCATGAGGAGCCCGATCATCCCGAGCAGGGTGACTACCGTTGATTTACTGCTTCGATTTAGAAACATGAACATTGTCGTTTCTCCGACGTTGCGGGGCGCACCCCTGATCACCACAAGCCGGGCTGCGCCCGGCGTCAAAAACGGTCACGGCTACGCCATCACCGCAGATAGAAACCGAGTACCATCAAGATGATGCTGGCCCGTAGCGCAGCCCAGATAAGATCGAACAAAGGAATCTTCCCGTCCTGCCACGCGCGAAAGCTGCCGAGGGTTACCCAGATGACCCAGACAAACACCAGGACGAGGACCACACTCGCAATGGTGACAAGCAGCACGGCGGGGGTAACACCGGAGCCGGCCTGAAACGCTGAGATCTGTGCTGGGCTCATCGATGGCCATCACTGGCGATAGTCGCCGCGCAACGGCGGGAACGTGCGCGGCTCATTACGCGGCGCGTCGATATGATCCTGAATGCCGGACCGGATGCGCTCCAGATCCTGACGGAGCCGGTCGTAGCGAAAGCGGATACGCGCATCGAGCAGCGCGTGCGCCTGGGCGTTGACAATCAGAGGTTCGAGGGCTTGCAGATCATGAATCAGGCGAGCGAGTGCCTTATGCTCAGCATCCGGATCGGCGTGGGTGATACCGCAGAAGCACAGCATTGCTGCGGTCACTGTGGCGCGGCGTGCTCGTGGCACCTTGTGAGTGCGAGTGTTCATGCACGCAATGATTGCGTGCGCAGCCTCGGTCAGATATAAAAAATCAGCTCAAGCGGCGGCGTGGTTTCCCATAGAGACAAATCGTCAGCGAGAGAGTGAGAATCTCCCGAGAAAACCTAGCGCTAGCGCTGCGGTCCCTACCGATTGCGTTTGCTGCGCCGCCAGTCGTAGGGATTAATGGGGTTTGGATCGGCCCAGAGCCCGCGTTTGGCTTGCTGTGCGGCGGTTTCGGCCGCGCCATAAAGCTTTCGATCGGTCGGCGACTGCTCATCCGCATAATAACGATACCACCAAGCGTAACCCGACTTCACTTGTTCGAGATTGATATCGCGCCCATTAAGGATAATCTTTCCGAGTATCCGGCCGTAGCGATCGGACTTTGATGACTCGACGAAGACGGTCTTCCCGGCAATCAATTCCGACAGATGGTCCCGGGATGCGGTGCCGAAGGCCTGACCGCGCTCCGGCGCATCGATACCCGTCAACCTGACGCGATACTCCGTTTTGTCGGCGCTGAGAAGGCGAACCGTGTCGCCATCCGTGACCGAAACGACGCGGCCGCGCAGGTCAGCAAGGGCTTGAGCGCTGAGGAGGGTGAATACGATCAGCCCGATCACTGACCGTGCCATTGTCAACTGAGGCATCGCGGGCCCACGCCTACGTTGCACGAAAACTTTTGCCATCTGCTCACCTCAAACAAAGCGCTTCTTCGGCATTTCAAATGGATTTGGCGTTAGACCCCGTCGAGACAAGCATGTGGAACTGGACCGAGCCCGGAAATCTCACCAATAGAATTGAAATAGTCCTCGCCTGGTGAATCAAGTAAGAGCTGCCAAGCACTTACAAACACCAAAGCAAGAGGCCGATGAATACAGAGCGTAAACCCAAGCAACTGGAATTTCACGCCCTGGGTAACCCCGGTTTGATCGCCCGTTTACGTCGCATCGCGTCATGCGGCAGGAGCATGCTGCTGCTAAATGTGGATTATCGTCTGAGATACTGCCCCGGGTTGCCGAACGCTTCAGCGATTACCGCAATCCCTACAGCGTTGTGCACAGCGTGAAGTCTCTGGTGGCCCTGTGGGTGTACGGCGGGCGCTGGGGGTATGAGGATCTCAACGATCACGTTGCCTTGCGCTCGGACAGCGTTCTGGCGCTTCTGGTGGACCTGTTTCTGGAATCCCATGAGACGCTTCCACGGGAGATCTGGCCGACGATCTGCTCGAGTTCATCGACGCTCCCAGCGGCGCCATCCTGCGCTGGTGCGAGGACAACCGCGTCAGCTATGTGCTGGGTCTGGCGCGGAACAAACGACTGCAAAAAGCGCTGGGAGGTGAGATGGCCCAGGCACGTGCTCAGCATGAGGGCACTGGCAAATCGGCCAGACGGTTCCGCGACTTCCGCTATGGGACCCGCAAGTCCTGGTCGTGTGAGCGGCGGGTGGTAGGCAAGGCCGAAGTGCTTCTGGGAAAGGATAATCCGCGGCTTGTCGTGACAAGCTTACCGCACGAGCACCGCAACAATGCGTGCCAACCAGCTGCGGCTGAACTTCTCCTCGTTCACCTACGTGCAGATGGAGGGTCTGCGCTGGCTCGGTCTTGAAGGCACTCGACACGTCAGGGCCCAGTGCACAACGATCCGATTGAAACTACTGAGGATCGGCGCCCGGCTGCGCATCACCGTGCGCAAGGTCTGGTTGTCGTTTTCCGAGGCGTATCCGTACGCCAGCGACTTCGTGAAGATCCTCGCCAATGTACGCCGGAACCCGCGTGGGCGCCGCCGGGGGTAACCGCTTTGCACTGACCTGCCTTAATCCGCGTCCGGCAACCCATGCCGACAGACCCGCTCGTCCGGTCGTCCGGTCGTCAGACTTACCATGCTCTTAACACCTGGTAATACCGAAATCCTGCCCTGCGTAACTCTACAGGCAGGCGTAACAGCAACTTCTATCAGATCTGACCGCCGCGAACGCCAGCCCATCTATTTGAAGTGCCGTTAAACAGGCCAAGATGGCCGCATCAATTAAATCGGTGATCGAAGCGGTCTAGCTCATCGTGAACACTCGCTTATCCGAATTTTGCCAGGTCCTACCAGTTTCCTGATTTGCTTCTCGATTCCGCTCACCAAGGTATTCCCTGGAAACCGTCGAGGTTAGTTGTACATAAAAAGTCAGCCGGTAGGGTCCGGTAGTAAACCACTCCCAGAGCAGACGAATTGCAGAGTGATCATTCACCGGCTCCGGGCTCGGCCAGCTGTCGCAGCGCCGGTACGGGCAGCAGCATGGCGTAACGAGTATTCGCATCCGGACTGTCGTTGATCACCCGCCCACGGAGGATGATCCAGGCGCGCCTTTGTAGCCGCTACGTCGTACTCCACTGCGATACACTAAACCACGGCATTGATGCGTCACCAGCACCAGGGTGCGCCCGGTGAGTGCATCGGGGGCGGCGTTCACCATATTCTCTTTTCCCTGCGGGTCAAACATTGCGGTGTACTCATCCAGCAGTAGACTCGGCGGGTTATTTAGCAGGGCCGTGTATAAGGGGTATAAACCGGTTGTTGAGATAGATTTTCTCGCTGAGCCTGTCGACTGAGCCTGAAGATTTCGCAAAATTTTCGGTGATTGATCGGTCATTATGTTCCCAACGGTGAAAATGCCATTGATATTTGTTCGTTCCTCAGCGAAAGCAAGCGACCGCTAATGCCATGAGGTTTTCACTGGCTTCCTTGCTGGCTGATTGCGGTTGAGCTGCAATTTGCTGCCGCGTGTCCTTCCCAGTGAAAAGAGGCAATGTACCCTAAGGCACCCTTTCTTGATTCTGCGCATTGCCCAGGCCAGCTTCTCGATCGCTTTACGCAGTCTCACCTTCCCAAGTCACGCTGTCCAGGTAGCGCTCTGGTCGGTGGTACCAGCAATGGTGGGGCCGCAGAGAATGACCGTCTTCACGTGACAGCGCGCGAGCCGATTATGGTAGATGCCGGTGGCTTTGACCTAGGTGCAGGCGTGACCGCTCTGAAAGAGATTGCGGGGCTGGCCTCCATCAGGATTTCAGTGCCTATCTCAGCCTACCTAGTTTTCGATCCCGCCTGATTCCTGCTCGCGGAAATCTGCTGCAGGCGCCGCAGCCACTGCAGGTAGGACGGGTTCTGTGGCGCTATTTCCAGCAGTGACCCTGCGCTGGCCACTGCCTCGTCCAGATCATCCGCTGCTGCGGCATATTCGCTCAGCGCCATGACCACGGCCGGATTGCCCGGTCGTTCATTGTTTAGCGCTCGCAGGGTGTCCCGTGCCTCGTCTGGCAGACCATTGCCGTACAGTGCCACGGCGTACACGTAGCGATGTCGCCAGCCCGCGGTTTCCTGCTCTGCCGCTGCAGCCAGCAGCGCCGTTCCCCGATCGCGCCTTCCTGTGCGGATTTCCAGCAGCCCCAGCGAGTACAGTGCGCTGCCGTTGTCCGGTGATTTTTCCAGAAGAATCTGCAGCTGTTCCCGGGCGGCGCTTTCGTCGCCGCGCTGTCGCTGCAGGTCGGCCAGGTTCAGGCGTGCAGCAGCCAGTGATGGATCGAGCAGAAGCGCCTCCCGGTAGGCCGATTCAGCCCGCGGCAGGTCGTTGCGAGCGCGGTGAAAAACGCCCAGCTGCAGCTGCGTTTCGGGCATGTCGGCATGGCGCGCCTGCACTGCCAGGTACTCATCGAACAGCCGCAGGAGACCCTCGCGCTGCGATTCGCTGACGCGGCTCAGGGGCACATCTGCGAGGCTCTCTGCCAGCGCCATGCGCACCGCTGCTACCGGATCGTCCAGCAGGGGGTAGAGCAGCTCGAATCGCCGGCGCGGGTCTGCGCCTGTGAGGCTGCGCACCGCACTGCTTCTCAAGAGGGGGTCCGCCGACTGCAGCAGAGGTGCCACTGTGGCTTCGGTATTCTGGCCCACAAGAGTTTCCAGTGCCGTGGCACGCCACAGGGTTGCCAGCGCTGGATTATTGACCTGTGCGATCACCTCGCCGCGGACGCGCTCATCACCATCGCGTAGGCGCTGCAGAGCCTGCGCAGGGTGCGCATGGCTGGTGTCAGGTGCCATCTTCCACGTGCGCAGGGTTTTCAGTGCCCAGTTGCCGTCCTGCCCGCTGTGACACATCGTGCAGGCATTGGGCGTTCCCAGGGCCAGCGTCAGATCGGGTCGCGGTACGCGCATGCTGTGGTCACGCCGGTCGTCTACCCCCATGTAACGCTGCGCCGGCATGTGGCAGTTGACGCATTGCGCACCAATGCCTGCCGGATGATGGTGGTGCTCCTGCACATCGTAGATGCCGGTGTTGTGGCACTGTGCGCACACGGCGTTGCCCTCGGCACGCAACTTGTTACTGTGTGGCTCGTGACAGTTGCTGCACACGACGCCGGCGCGCTGCATGCGACTCTGCAGGAAGGACCCGTGAACGAACACCTCGTCGTCGATCTGCCCGTCCGGGTGATACAGGGGCGGCTGCAGCAGCATCAGACTGTGAGTGTCGAGCAGGTCTGCGCCGTAGTGATAGTCGCCGAGCGGTGTGCGCCGCGAATGGCAGCGCGCGCAGGCATTGATCTGGGTGTCGTCCTGTAGCGGGCTGTCGCGTGTTGCTATTGCGGCGTCCCCGGTGAACTGCCAGGTACCGCGCTGGGCCAGGTCCAGCGCGAGGCCGAGTCCCGGCTCCGGTTCGCGGCCGGCCGAGGCGGAGGGGCGCTGCATCTGCTCAACGTGGTTCGCGCCCGGGCCATGGCAGGCCTCGCATCCGACGCTGATCTCACGGTAGCTTGTGGCGTAGCGGCGCTCATCAAGGTTGTAGCCCTTTTCCACCTGCGTACTGTGGCACTCAGCGCAGCGCGAGTTCCAGTTCTGGTAGGGACCCGTCCAGTGCAGCGGGTCGTTGTGGTCAATGGCCTCGTCCGCGTATAGGTGATACCAGCGTTGGCCGCCGGCGTCGGCGGGCCGGGCATCCCAGGCAATGCTCAGGGCCTGCAGCCTGCCGTCATCAAGTGGCAGCAGGTACTGCTGCAACGGGTAGACACCAAAGACATACGCCACGGGAAAATCGCGAAGTGTGCCGTCGGCGCCGTCAGTGCGAACCATGAAGCGCTCACCATTGCGGTAGAATCGCGTGGTAACGCCCTGATGGGTAAATAACACATCGCTGAAGTCGCCGAGCACGGTCTCGCTCGAGACTGCCTGCATCGCCAGCTGGTGGTGGGATCCCTGCCACTGCGAAAAAGCATCGACATGGCAGCCGGCGCACCGCTCGCTACCGACAAATCCCGCAGCCGTGGCCGTAGCCGCTCCCGGCGAGCCCGCGGCAATGATGGCAAGCCCGGCGAGGAGTAATCTCATCATACCGAGTAGTGTTGCCACCAGGATTGTCGTCTTCGGCAGTGCATAACAGGCATGATCCCCCGCGCAAGGTATGGACAGCAAGCGGTAGCGGGTTACTCTTAGAGCCGTGCCTGCTCCGGTTGATGGCGCTCGTAGGCAGTTCTCCCACAGCCACCGCTGCCTAGTGCCAAAACGCTGGTTCCGCCTCAGATCTCCCTTGTGCGGAACAACCCAGATTGGTGCAGCAATTGAGGAATGCCACGTCCGAAGCGTGCGCTGACGAGACTATAGGATACCAGATCTGGCCCATGTGAGCTTGGGGTAGGTCAGACGGCAGAGAAAGTCGGCGGCTGAATAAGTCAGAGGGTAATTTGCAGCCGGATGCGCTCAAGTCACTGCTAAGCGAAGCGGGTAATGGCGTGAGCGCCCGCGCATTTTTGCTGCGCCGCCAGTCACCGAAAACCACGCCCCACAACGGAAGGGGGTCTTGTTGCAATCTTTTCGAGCCCACTTGCTCCGGCAGACTCATCGAGTGGTTTGCTGGCCAGGACCTGCTTGAAGATTGGGTAGTCAACGATGGCCTGCCTCGGCACTTGCCACCATCGAGCAGATACTCGGCGACGAGCTGTTTCAACCCAATATCGCCATCCCTCGCTGGCAAAGCCGGTAGAGCAATTGATTAAAGACAATAACCTCGTGGCCCTGGCCCTGTTGGTGGCGGGGAGTCTGCCGGACCAGAAAACTTTGATGATCCGTCTGATTGTTGACTTCATCCTGCTGTGGGAGCCAGCGGTGGAAGCCGCAGGGCCGGAATCCACGGGGCTGGAATCCACGGGGCTGGACAGGACTGTCGCTGTTCGTTAATGTCTATCCATCTGGATAATGAAATAGCGAGGCCGCGACATGGAGGTCCCCGGGGGAGGCGGCTCGACAGGGTTGGACCAATTATCCTTATGGAATAAATCGGGTTATGCGCTGGGTGATACTGGCCTCAATGTATATTGGCAGGGCATCAGCCTGTTCCTGTTTTTCTTTTACACCGAAGTGATGGGTCTTTCCGCCGGCACGGCTGGTTTTACGGTGTTTGTCGCGTCCCTATGGGATGGGCTGACGGATCCGTGGATGGGTGGAATTGCCGACCGCACGCGATCGCGCTTCGGACGCTTTCGCCCCTACCTACTGTGGGCACCACCCGTGCTGGCGCTAGCCTTTGTGCTGACTTTCTGGGTGCCGAAAAGCTTGTCGCCATCGCTGTTGCCGGCTTACGCGCTGCTCACACACCTGCTGCTGCGCACGCTCTACACCGTTGTCGCGGTACCCTACAGTGCGTTGTCTGCCCGCATTACCCACGTCAGTCAGGTTCGCGCCAATCTGGCGGGTTGGCGTATGCAAGGTGCGGCACTGGGCGGCCTCACCACGGCTGTAGCAACCCCCTGGGCGGTTGCGAAGTTGGTTGCGATGACCGGGGATGCGCGGCTGGGCTGGCTCTATGCCGCTATCTTTATGGCTGTGATTGCCTCATGCCTGTTCGTGCTGTGTTTTCTCAGTGTGCGCGAGCCCGTCGACGCTGAGCAGCGTGTCCCTGACGGGAATAACCCCTTGTTCAGCGGCCTGCGCGATATTGTGACCGGGGTGGCCATGCTGCGGCGCAACGGTCCGCTGGTGCGAGTGTTGCTGGCGATTGTAATGGCATCACTCTGTTTGACCATGTTGTCCAAGACCCTGCTCTATTGGTTTAAGTACGGGGTGGGTAACGAGGCGGCAGCCGGTATTGCGCTGGCCATCGGACCGCTGTTGCTTTTGGTGATTGCACCGCTGTGGGCGCAAGTGGCGATGCGGTTCTCAAAACGCACAGCCTGGCTGCTTGGCTGTGCAATCGCGTTTCCAGGTTACCTGGCTTTTTATTGGTTGCCGATGCGCGATGCGCTCAGTATTTACGTCTGCATTGGCGCTATTGCGGTGGGCACCAGTGCCTTTGCGGTCATGTTCTGGGCCATGTTGCCAGACACGGTGGAATACGATGACTGGCTTTGCGGCGAACGCAATGAGGCCAAGGTGTTTGGACTCGCCACCTTTGCCCAGAAAGCAGCGCTCGGGCTTAATGCTCTGTTCCTTGGGGTGCTGCTCGACCTGGTTGGCTTCCAGCCTGGTGCCGTGCAGACAGACGCGACGCTTGATGGGATGAAGGCCATCATGACCCTGGTGCCGGTGCTGGGCCTGGTGGTAACTGCCCTGGCGCTCTATCGCTACCCCATCGACGCTGTCCGGCATGTTGAGTTGCGGCGGCAGATTGCGGCTCGGCGGGGTACGTCATGATTTGCCTTATTTACCTGGCAGCTGCGAGTCGGGGCGGCGCTGACAAACGCCTGCCCTTTGCTACACTGAGGGGCTTTGACGAGTGGATTTTTTCATGTCATCTGTAATTGACTGCGCGAGTGAGCCCGGCCAGCGCCGTGCCATGCAAAAAGCGGAGACGCGTGCACGTATCCTGCAGTGCGCTCTTGAGACCTTTGCGGCCCAGGGCTTTACGGCGGCCAGCGTCCGCGAGATCGCGGCGGCGGCTGGCGTCAATCATGGCCTGATCCGTTACCACTTTGGCGATAAGGATGGTCTTTGGAAGGCGGCCGTCGGCTTTTTGTTTGAGCGTCTGCATGCGGAGACTGCTATCCCGGTAACAGACGCTGGACTGTCGCTTTATGAGCAGACCCGCGTTCGCCTGCGGCGCTACGTTAGCTACTGCGCGCGCCATCCAGAGCACGCAAGAATCATGGTGCAGGAGTCGGTGGTCGACAGTGAGCGACTGCGCTGGGCCGTCGAGCACTTCATTCGTCCCGATCACGACCTGCTTGCCGAGAGTCTGAATGCGCTGATGGCAGAGGGCATTTACCCGCGAGTCCCCCTGCACTCACTGGTCTACATTCTTTCTGCCGCCGCGCAAATGATGTTTGCCCTCGCTGCCGAAGTCCGACTGGTCTATGGCGTTGACGCGAATGATCCGGTGGTGATCAACGCCCATGCTGATACCTTGCTTACCCTGTTTTTTGAGCACCGGGTCGTGAGCGAGCAAGCGTGATCGGGCGTCATTCTTCAAGACTGTGAAAGCTATTTCGTGCCAATCTATTTTTTCTACAAGGGGCTCTGTCATGAGCATTGGCTCACCATGGCGTCTGATCGGCGCTGGTCTGATTGTCTGGCTCTGCTGCGGTGCAGGGCTGGCCGATACGGCGGCACCACGCCCGAACATCGTTTTCATTCTCGCGGACGATCTCGGCTACGGTGACATCGGCGCGAATGGCAGTACTCTGATCAGCACGCCCAACATTGACGCGCTGGCGAGTGAAGGTGCGCGGCTCACCAGCTTTTACGCGCCCGCCAACGTTTGCACGCCATCGCGCGCGGGGTTCCTGACCGGCCGCCAGCCGGTGCGCATGGGTCTGGCTAAAGACGTGATCAGGCCGGGGAGTTCACACGGCCTGCCCGCAACGGAAACCACACTCGCCACCCTGCTCCGCGGCGCCGGCTATCGCACGGCTATGATCGGCAAATGGCACTTGGGTAACCAGGCACCACACTGGCCCACCTCGCATGGCTTTGACGAGTTCCTTGGCGTGCCATACTCAAACGATATGTCTCCGTTTCCGCTGTACCGTGATGAGGAGGTGATTGAAGCGTCGGTGGACCAAACGACGCTGACCGCGCGTTATACCGAGGAGGCTGTGGCTCTAATTGAGGAGTCGGGCGATCGACCGTTCTTTCTTTATTTCGCGCATACCTTCCCGCACATCCCCTTGTTCTCCGGGCCACCCTTTCGGGGACAGTCAGGTGCCGGGCTTTACGGCGACACTGTGGAGACTATCGACTGGAGTGTCGGTCAATTGATCGACGCACTAGAGCGCAGCGGTCAGCGTGACAACACGCTGATTGTCTTCACGTCGGACAACGGGCCCTGGTTTGAGGGCTCGGCGGGGGTATCGCGAGATCGCAAAGGAGGTACTTGGGATGGCGCCTACAGGGTACCTTTTGTCGCTTACTGGCCTTCGGGTCTCCCGCGCGGACAGCTGAGCGACGAGCCCGTGTCCGGGCTGGATTTGCTGCCCACCTTGGCGCGGCTTGCCGGGGCTGAGACCGATCACCTCACACTTGATGGCCGCGATATCTGGCCCGTGTTGAGCCAGGGCGCACCGACACCGCACGATGAACTGTTGTTCTTCAATGAGGATCAGATTGCGGCCGTTCGCAGCGGCGATTGGCGACTTGTGCTTCGGGGTTACTACAAGATCTATGAAGTTCCCCTGGGTGATCGTGGCTACCCGCTGCTGTTCAATCTTGCCAGCGACCCGGGGGAGAACTACAGTCTGGCACCCGACCAGCCGGACGAGGTGGCAAGACTGCTTGCCATCGTAGCGCAAGCCCGCAAGCAGCTGGCGGTGCCCCCACCCCCACCGTTTCCGCCGGCACCGCCGCGCACTGACTGAGCACGTCCGCGCTGCGCCGGCAACCCCCCGGGTAGAATCTTCGCGTTTGGCAATTTGCTATCCGACTGGATAGCAAACTTGACGCGCCTGCGCGCGGAGGCTTACTATCCGATCGGATAACAAATAATGAGCGGCTTCAGGCCGTGTTAATCACGCGAGGAAAGAACTATGCACGGGATTCCCTTTCGCGCCCTGCCACTGGCGGGTGCAGTTTTCTTCTGTAGTGTGCCGCTGGTGCAGGCACAGCAATCGGCGCTTCTGGAAGAAGTCGTGGTGATGGCGCAGCGCTATGCTGAGAACCTGCAGGATGTGCCGATTTCCGTAACCGCCATTAGTGGCGACGCACTGGATCTCCGACAGATTGATGGTTTTGACCAGCTACAGTATGCCGTGCCCGGTATCACCTTTGCGGCCGGCATCAATGCGCGGCAGTCTGCATCGACGATTCGTGGTATTGGGACCGGCCTGTTCAATGTAGGGATCGAGGGCAGCGTGGCCATGGCGATTGACGGCGTAATCCTTGGTCGGGAGGGCGCCGGGCTGTTCGATCTGTCCGATGTTGAGCGTGTGGAAGTCTTGCGCGGTCCGCAGGGCACCCTGTTCGGAAAGAATGCATCTGCCGGAGTGATCTCTATCATTACCCGCAAGCCAACAGACACCTTCGAGGCAGACGTCAAGATTGGCTATGGCACCCGCAATGAGCTGAATCTCTCCGGGTCTGTCTCTGGGCCGCTGACTGACCGAATTCAAGGTCGCGTAAGCGGCTACTCCAATCAGCGCGATGGCTATGTGTTCAACGTCAATCCCGACGCGCCTCAGAGTGAGTTGAATGAGCGCGATGAATATGGTGCACGTGGCAAGCTGGCGATAAATTTCACGGAAAACCTCGATCTGCTAGTGTCGGCTGACTACGCCAGGCGAGACCAGGCGGCCGGTGCGCTGACGCTGCGTAATGCATCTACCGGCGGCCCCGGCTCCGGACTGCTCGGCTCTGGTGTGCCGGCGATCGGCACAGCCACTGCTGCCAGCGGCATAACCCCCGGGCCGGGCAACCGCCTGCTGGCGGCCGACGGCGTTTTCCGAAACCAGATGGAGAGCGGCGGTTTCTCCGCAGAGCTCAACTGGCGGATGGGGGACTTCGACCTGGTATCTCTGACGGCCTGGCGTCAGTGGGAGAGTTTTGATAACAACGACGCCGACCTCATCCCGCTCCCCTTCCTTGCGGTTAATCTGGGGGACCTGGAGCAGACGCAGTTCAGTCAGGAGCTGCGCCTGCTATCGCCGCGTGATCAGCGTCTTACCTACACCCTCGGTGCGTTCTGGTTCGAGCAGGATCTTGATCAGATCAACACACAAGCCGGCACTGCGGGTCTTGATCTGCTGGGCGTGCTGCCATCGGGTCTGTTGCTGGGATCGGACATGGTCAGTGCAATAGAAGAAACCAACAAGGCGCTGTTCGGGCAAGGCGAGTACGCCGTGACTGATCAATTCAGTCTGATTGTCGGCGCGCGATTGCTGCGCTCAGAAATTTCGGGAGATCAGCTGCGTACGGTTACGCCGGGGTCAGTGGGCCCCTTTGCCGGACAGACGGTGACTCCGCAGCCACTGCGTGGAGAAGTAAACGACACAGCCCTCGCCTGGCGCCTTGGCTTGCAGTACTACCTGTCGGATCAGACCAACGTTTTTGCGACCGTCAGCAAAGGTTACAAGTCGGGCGGCGTGGTCAGCGGGCTCACTATAAACGGTACTGGCCCACAGAATACGCTGCTGCCCACAGTCGATGCTGAAATTCCGCTGCAGTATGAGCTTGGCATTCGCAGCACGGGCTGGGGTGGCCGTCTCACGGCCAATCTCACCGCATTTTACTCCACCATAGAAGATTTCCAGGCGCAGGCGCTGGTGCCAGCACCTGATGGCACCACCATCTTTTCTGTGACCAATGCTGGCGAGGCCAGGACCTACGGCTTCGAGGCAGACTTCACCGCGCTGCCTACCGATGCCATCACCCTGTCGCTGGCCATGGCCTACACTAACGCCACTTTCGAGGACTTCCCCGGAGCGCCGTGCTATGTTTTACAGCCAGTGGGCCAGGATGGCTGTGTTGACAGCAGCGGCAATGGGCGAGGGGACTTTCAGGATCTTTCCGGTGGCGATCTTGCCAATGCGCCGCGCTGGGTGATGAACGGCCTGGCCCGTTACGATTTTCAGCTTCTGGGGAAGCCCGCATTCTCGCAGGTGGGCGTGAGTTATCGCGACAGTGCTATCTCAAGCAACACCAACGATCCGAATACCCGCATTGGCAGCTTCGCATTGGTGGATGCGCAAGTGGGCCTGAACTTCAGTGATGGGCGGGGCACTCTGGCGCTGTTCGGACGCAACCTGCTCGACGAGAGCTTTGCCGAGGCCATTGCCGGGCAGCCTTTTGATAATGGTGGCTATGCGCAATTCCTGACGTTTGAATCTCTGCGTTCCGTTGGTGTGCGCGTGTCCATGAGTTATTGATCCGGGGTGTCTATGCCAGATCCGCTCACATCAGACCTGTCGCCTGAAAAAGGCCTTAGTAACGCCGATATTGACGCGCGCATCGCTGTAATCCTGCAGGTGGCGACCTTGGTCGAGAAGGTCGCCATGATGTCGGGACGCGGTTTTTTTGAGCAGTATCGTCGCAGCGGAGGCACCTGGGGTGCTGAGCCGTATCAGGCGGGTGCGGGGTGCGAGCGTCTGGGGGTGCCAGCGCTTTGGTTTACTGACGGACCGCGCGGGGTTGCACGTGGTCAATCCACATGCTTTCCCGTGTCCATGGCGCGGGGTGCCAGCTGGGATCCTTCGCTCGAGCGCCGTATTGGTGAAGTTATGGGAATTGAGATTCGCGCGCAGGGGTGCAACCTCTCCGGTGCCGTATGTGTGAATCTGCTGCGTCACCCCGGTTGGGGACGCGCCCAGGAAACCTATGGTGAGGACCCGTTTCACGTCGGCGAGATGGGCGCAGCGCTCACGGAAGGTATTCAGGCTCACAACGTAATCGCCACGGTGAAACATTTCGCTGGCAACTCCATAGAGAACGCGCGCTTCAGGGTGGATGTGCTTATGGACGCGCGCACGCTGCGTGAAGTCTATCTGCCGCATTTCCGCCGGGTGATTGAGGCGGGGTGTGCGTCGGTGATGAGTGCCTACAACCGCCTGAACGGTGAGTATTGCGGACAGAATGGTGCGCTGCTTACGGACATCCTGCGCCACGAGTGGGGCTTCGAGGGCTTTGTACACTCCGATTGGGTGCTGGGAGTCTATGCGCCTTACGCTGCCAGCGCGGGTCTTGACATCGAGAACCCCGAGCCTGTGCACTTTGGTGGAAAGCTGGTGGCGGCTGTCGAGTCGGGGCAGATTGCGCCTGCGGTGATCGACACTGCCTGTCGTCGCATACTGCGCACGCTATACCGCTTTGCCTGCGCGGAAGATCCATTATCCGATTATACAACAGCGCAGGTCGCCTGCCCCGAACATGTTGCGCTGGCGCGCGAGGCGGCAGAGAAGTCTGCTGTGTTGCTGCGCAATCGCGATAAGACCTTGCCACTCCCGCTCAGCGCTAATGTAGCAGTGATGGGCCGCCTGGCTACGCTGGAAAACACGGGTGATGGCGGTTCCAGTCGCGTGAACGCGCCGTGGGTGGTCACCCCGCTGGCCGGTATTGGCGAGGTGCTGGGGCAGCCAGATAAAGAACTCGCCGGAGACGAGCTCGATCCTTCTGCCGCCGCTGATGCGGCGAGAAAAGCCGATGCTGTGGTGCTGGTGGTGGGTTATACCGCAGAAGAAGAGGGCGAATACATCCCCGGAGATATTCCCCTCGGGGCGGCGGACGCCGACGCTGCTGCGCCCGCGACGGCGCGGCGACCGACCGGAGGTGATCGCGTCGACCTGGGTCTGCCGCCCACGCAGGTTACCCTGATTCAGGCCGTTACCGCAGCTAACCCACGCACGGTGGTCGTGATCGTCGCCGGTTCGGCGGTGCTTGTTGAAGGTTGGATAGACGCCACGGGCGCAGTGCTACAGACTTTTTATGCCGGTATGGAGGGCGGTCGAGCCCTCGCCGCGCTTCTGTTCGGGGAGCTGGCGCCATCCGGAAAGCTACCCTTCAGCGTCGCGCGTGCAGCCGCCGACTATCCCTTTTTTGATCCGCAAGCGGAATCCATCGAGTATGGTCCTTTGCATGGCTATCGCTGGCTGGATGTGCAGCACAGGGAACCACGTTTCCCGTTTGGTCATGGCCTGAGCTATGTAAATTTTGCCTACCGCGCCCTGCGGGTGCGTCGCAGTGTCGACGGCGTAAGTGCGCAGGTTGCTGTGTGCAACGAGGGCGAGATGTACGCCGACGAGGTTGTCCAACTGTATGTGTGTTATCCCGGCTGTGTGGTTGAACGACCGGGCAAAGCGCTGCAGGCATTTTTACGAGTGACTCTCGCTCCGGGCGAGGTGCGTATCGTTCACCTGCAGATACCAGAGCGGGCTTTATACTATTGGCATGAGCCCTCGGACCGCTGGCAGATGGAACCCGGAGAATACACGTTCCTAGTTGGTGGCAGCAGTGACAGTGCGTTGCAATTGGCTGAAAACCTTACGCTGTGATGCCCCGCGAATTAATTGTGCTGGGCAGCTGTAGGATAGGCTGCCAATTGGCGTAGCAAGCTGCCAGCAACTCGAAGATTGCCGTGAGTGGGTGCACGGCCCTCCTCAACCGGATTGATACGAAGCGCCTGAGGCGTAAAGGCCGTATAAACTGCTGGTTGATAGAAGGTTTTCTAGCTGAGCATGTCGACTGAGCCTGAAAATTTCGCAAAATTACCGCCGATTGATCGGTCATTATGTTTCCAGCGGTGAAAATGCCATTCATATTTGTTCGTTCCTTAACGGGAGCAAGCGACAGCTCTTGCCATGAGCTTTTCACTGGCTCCCTTGCTGGCAGATTGCGGTTGAGCTGGAATCTGCTACCGCGTGTCCTTCCCAGCGAAAGGAGGCAATGTACCCCAGGGCGCCCTTTCTTGATTCTGCGCATGGCCCAGGCCAGCTTCTCGACCGATTTACGCGGTCTCACCTTCTCAATTTGTAATGGTTCCAGGTGGCGCTCTTATCGTAAGTGACCTTGGGCCGGCCCCCTTTACCTGGTGCCACCAACCTATCAACATACTCCAGTGTCTGATTTCACAGTAGCATGTTGATAGAGTCAGCGCCGCCGGCGAAAGGTGCAGATTCAAGGGCGCTTACTATGGTTTCCACAGCAAACCCTGTCTTTGCAGCAATGAAGCGCCGCCTAAGGTCCCATCGTCGAAATTCAATAGCCCGCAAAGACTGCGACGCTTACTGATCCAACATCAGCTATTTTGGAAAAAGCTTAAGAACTATCTCATAGATACTTCTTGAAGCTGCTCACCGTGACCGCCACGCTTAGCGCGAACATCGTTGCGAATGGCAGCACGACAAAACCCGGATGCAAGGTGATTGGCAGGGCCAGATAGATTACACAGGTAAGCATGAGCAGTGGCAGCGCCGA
>JBHEPQ010000308.1:0-3438 GCA_046260215.1 Chromatocurvus sp. | reverse complement strand
GTCATTTCCGCCGCTGCAAGGTCCACGACTTCGCGGCCTATTTTCGGTGTGCCGACCGCGGTTCCCTCGTAGATCGGCTTGCCTGTATCGTCCTTGGCATCGACGCAGAGCCCGGCAGCGATGATCAATCTTCGCACGCGGTTATCGAGCGATCCCGAGGATGCAAACGGGCGCCCATGTTCGGTCACGAGCTAAGTGGGGCGCTCTTCGCAAAACTTCAACTCTTCACCCAGAATTTCTTCTATTGGGATTGAGACGAAAGCACTGCCCTTTATGGATGGTTGCTGTCACTCGACGAACCTGACTCCGTCATGGTCGACTTCTTTTTTGGGGCCCAAGAGCGCTCCCGATCCCGTTTTTCGAGTCGCCGTTTCCGCACTGGATGCTGGACTGAGGTCATCAGAAATACTATTGCTGTTTTCGAAAGTATGCCCTCGCATACGATAAGGGGGCGGCGCGCTCGACGGACGCGGAAAATTTCCACGAGAATCTTCAAAAACTGAACAGACCATTGGGTCAGGGGGCGTGAGTGAGCAATTGGCCAGATGGCGACCTATCGCGACCCTACCAGGTATGCGAGTATCTGGCGTGAATTCGTTGGAGGTCACATGACTATAAGCTGCTTTGCCAGCCCGGTTGCGGCTTTGCTCTTCCTTATCTCGGCGACGCCTGCCAGCGCCGACGACACGATCCTGACTGTCACCGGCAAGGTGACCGGCGGTGAGATCAACCTAACGCTGGCAGAGATCGAGGCCATGGGCAGCGCGAGCATCGTGACGACAACCCCTTGGCATGATGGCCTGACGACCTTTGAAGGCGTTCCCATGGCACGTTTCCTGGAAGCTGTCGGGGCACACGGCACGACGGCATATGTTCACGCCCTGAACGACTTCAGCATCGACATCCCCTTGACGGACCTGACCCGCTTCGATGCGATCATGGCGTCCAAGACGGATGGCAACTACATGGGTATCGCCGACAAGGGACCGCTGTTTATCGTTTTTCCTTATGACGACGTGAGGGAGGTTCGAAACGAGCTCTTCTATGCTCGTTCCGTCTGGCAAATTGATACAATCGAAATTGAATGACCGCCTACAGTGGCGTCGCACAATGAAGCGCCTTGAATGGTTCCGCTGGATCACCGGCGCGGCGGGCATCTTCCTGTTCGTGGCCGCGATGGCCTTTTCTCATTCCGTTAGGGTGTCGCAAGACGCTCTTGATCGGGTGACGGAATACGACTGGCCGACGTCAGCCCTCCAGGGCCGCAATGAAGCCGCCGAGTTGGAACTACACGTCACACGCCTTGCGGTGTCGAACGACCAGGCCACCCGCGAGGCCGATGTCCTGCGGCACCAAATTCTGCTGAGCCGGATCCGGAGCTGGGGCAACAGCGACTTTCACCAGTTCATCGAGGAGGATCTGCGTCTCGTGGGCCAATACGTCACGTTGGTAGCGGATCTGGATAGGCTCGGCGGAACGCTGCTGCAATTCGATGATGAGAGCGTCGCGGCGGGCGCCCTTGGCGAGGCAGGCGACATTGCAGACGCCATCGAACAGGTCGGCGCGATCAAGAACACGGTCAACCAACTGGCAATGCGCGCCTTTGCGCACGGCCTCGGCGAAAGGACACAGGCAAGGGACGATTTGCGAGCCAAGCAGACCGCCCAAAGAGTGCTTAACGGTTCCCTGTTCGCGGCCGTATTGATCCTGTTGCTTGTTACGATCTGGCAGAACCGCGCCCTGGTGCGAAGCAATGCCGCCATTGCGGGCGGCACCAAGCAGCTTGCCAAAAGCCAGGCGGAACTCTCGGCCGTCCTGGCCAACACGACAGATAGCGTAATGGTCTTGGATTCCGATTGGCGGATCACTTATGCAAATCAGCACGCTATCGATTTATTGTTTCCAGACCGCGAGTTCCTGGGCATTTCCCTTTGGAAACTACTTCCGGACCTTGTGGGCAGCAAATTTGAAAGTCTTTACAGGAGAGCGATGGAGCAGCAGACGCTGGAGGAGATTGAACTTTACTACGCAAAACTGAGTAGCTGGTTCGAAGTGCATGCCCACCCTTCGCCTGAAAAGTTGATGATCTTCCTGCGGGATGTGACTGCTCAGCGCCGCATTGAGGAACGATTCCGCCAGGTGGCGCACGTATCGAGCGACTTCATCTTTGACCGTGACGTTATCACCAACATGACGTGGGTAAATGACGCCTCTTTTTGGCTGCCCGACGACCCACCGGGGTCTCAAAAGGTTTCACGAAGCGCATGGGTCGATAGTGTCCATCCCGACGATCGCGCCGGGGTCGAGATATCAATCGAGGAAGCGACCCGAAGTGGTCAGGATTTCTGGCAGGCTGAGTATCGGCTTCTAAGGCCCGACGGTGAGTATATTCCCGTACGCGAGCGGGCGAGCCTTTTGCGCGATGAGGCCGGAGAGCCGGTTCGGGTGATCGGCAACATCATCGATCTGTCCGCGCAAAAGGCACTGGAGGCACAGTTGCGACAATCACAACGTCTGGATGCGGTAGGCCAGCTGACGGGAGGAATTGCACATGATTTCAATAACCTTCTTACCGTGATCCTGGGCAATGCCGAAGCACTGACTGACACGCTGCCTGCCGACCAATCGAGTGCAAGCATGGCCCGGCAGATCGTGAACGCGTCCGAACGCGCTGCGGAGTTGACGCAGCACCTACTTGCCTTTGCGCGCAAGCAGCCACTTTCACCCGGCCTCTTCGACGCGAATGACCTCATCGAAGGCATGGGGATGCTGATTGAGCGGTCAATAACCCCGGCGATCACGCTGGAGTTGGAACTCGATGACAGCTTTGGCGTGGTCAATGTCGACCGGGCAATGTTCGAAAGTGCGCTTCTCAATCTTTGCGTAAATGCACGCGATGCGATGCCAGATGGTGGTTCACTTCGTATCAAGACGAGCCCGGTCACGTTGACCGGGTCGACCTCTCCCGATACGCAGCAAGCGAGCGAATACGTGCGTGTGGCGGTCTCTGACACCGGTGTGGGGATGGATGACGACACACTGGCTCGGGCATTCGAGCCATTCTTCACCACCAAGTCCGTGGGTACAGGAAGCGGCTTGGGTCTGAGCATGGTTCATGGTTTTACTCACCAATCGGGTGGAGATCTGAGCATTCAAAGCAGTCTTGGTCTGGGCACCACGGTCGAGTTGTTATTGCCACGCCGTGCACTTCCCGCCAAAGATCATGATCTGCCGCAGGATGCGCCTGCTATGCTCAAAACCATCCCGCGCGCGCGTATTCTGGTGGTCGATGATGAGGACCATGTGCGGGATTACATCTGTATGATCGTCAAGTCGCTGGGATACGAGGTCGAGGCCGAACCGCGGGCAACCACAGCATTGGCAAGGCTGCGCACAGGTGAACCCTTCGATCTTTTGCTCTCCGACGTTGTCATGCCT
>JBHEPQ010000284.1:0-4461 GCA_046260215.1 Chromatocurvus sp. | reverse complement strand
AGCGGAATACGGGCTTGCCAGCGCTGCCGAGTCGGTACACGTGTTTGCGGAACATGCGCGCGAGCTGTGCCGGGGCAAACCCGCTCGCGCTGTAGATCTCGTGGGGTATCGGGCGTCCGATACGCGCATCCACGGTGTTGTGGCTCTGCTTGAACATCTCCCTGACCAGCCACAGCGTGGACAGCGGTCGCGCCAGCATGGACAGGCTGTAGAAGAACAGCGAGTTACGTCCCGCCACGTGTATGGGCAGCACCGGTGAGCGCGTGGCGCCCGCAAACCGGATAAAGCCGTTCTGCCAGGTGCCGTCGCGCACGCCGGTGGGTGCCAGCCGCGATACCTCTCCCGCGGGGAAGATGATCAGGGCGCCCTCGGACTCGAGATGCCGGCGGATGGCGCGTAGATTGTCGCGGGAACTTCCCTTGCTGCCCATATTGGTCACGGGAAGCAGCACGCTGTGCAGCGGCGCTATCGAGGTCAGCAGTTCGTTAGCGACCACCTTGACGTCGGGCCTCACACCGCGCACCAGGTGCAGCAGGGCGAGACCGTCCAGTGAGCCGATAGGGTGATTCGCCACAATGACCACGCGCCCGCTGGAGGGAATGCGCGCACGCTCTGTTTCAGTCAGGCGGATGTTGAAGTCGAAGCTGCGCAGGACCTGCTCTACGAAGTCGAAGCCCGTCAGGTGCGGATAGTCCTGCGCAAAGCGCTGAAAGCGCGCCTCAAAAAAGAGAAAGCTGAGAAAGCGGGTCAGGGTTTTTGCGAAGCGCCGGTGACGCCTGAAGAGATCGGGATAACGGTTTTCAATCGCGTGCTCAACATTCAGCATCTACCTGCTTCCTTTCACGGCGGCCGTCATGCGGCAGCAAAAGAGCCCGATGGCGCCATCGTCAGTCCAGCAGTCCATCCAGGTCCTGTCCCTTGTGCCAGGGACTGAGAAAGCGTTCGCCGGTGCGCTGTTGCGGCGTGTCGATAACGCGGATCTTGCCGCCGCGCTCCAGGTAATGATTGACGTGTCGGTTTATTGCGTCGCGCAGACGCTGCTTCTCGGCGGGATTGGGGGAAGTCGGTTGTCGGATCATGACGCGGTCCTCCTGTCGGTTTTCATCAGGATGCGCAGACTGTGTTGCAGAAAAAAAACAGTTTGTTGAATTTTTCATGAACCGGGGCTGAGCCCGCTGACCGATCATGGACAGGAATCCGGCGCCCTGTATTTCCCATGACCTCAGCGCCATGTGAGCGCGGCGGTGAAAAAAAATTCTCATTGTCATATTCGTGTCATAAAACGCCGGTAGCTTCCTCCCTGTCATGTTCAGGTTATCCAGTCGCGCTGTGGCGGTGAACAACAGGATATCGAATCAGGAGGGGTGCATGCGTAAGAAGAAACTGGTAGCGGCCTTGGCGGGGCTGTATATGGGGGCAGTGGCTGCGGCTCCCTACGAAATGGGAGATATCGTGGTGTCGGTGCTGGAGCGCGGTGTCCCGGCAGGCGGCATCACTATTCTGGTTGACGGTGAGGAAGCGGCAACCACCGATGAATTCGGGCTCGCCGAACTGCGCATCGATGCCGGCCGGCACAAAATTACCGTACGCAAGGACGATGTGTTACGGACAACGGTTCCAATTAATCTGGACACTGGCGACAGTGCGGAGGTGGCGATCAATCTGGCCGGACTCGGCAGACCGACCTCGCAGGACGTGAGAACTTTTGCAGGTGAAGAAGATGAGTTGGGCACACTCTCTGGTGTGGTGCGTAGTGACGCTGGAGCGCCGGTTCCGGGGGCGCAGGTCGCAATTGCCGAGCTCGATAGGCAGGCTACTACCGATGCGGATGGTAGCTTTTCTTTGCAAGTCCCACGCGGCAACTACGCACTGACTGTATCTCACCCGTCCTACGCCAGCAGCCGCCTGCGCGAGGCCCGGGCCTTGAGCTCCATCACCGGCGGCTTTGATCTCGTCCTGCGCAGCCCAAAGACTGATGACACGCCATCGGCGCCGGGGATGATTGAAGAGGTGACGGTTGTGGGTCGTTTCGTCCCACAGACTGCGGTTGCCCTCGAGCGCATGTCCGACTCCATTCTCGATGTTATCAGCGAGGAGCAGATATCCATCGCCGGTGATTCCACCGCGGCAGATGCCGTCTCGCGTGTTACGGGGATAACGGTGAAGGACGATGTCGTTGTTGTTCGCGGCCTGAACGAGCGTTACTCGGCTACGCTATTCAACAATTCCGAGCTGCCGAGTACTGATCCCACCCGACGCGCCATTGGTCTGGGTATTTTCCCCACGCAGCTGATCGGTGGCATCACGGTGCAGAAGACCTACTCGGCGGATCTTCCCGGTGATTTTTCCGGCGGCGTCGTAAAACTGGTGAGTAGGGGTGTGCCCGATGGTTTTGAAGGGCGTATATCACTGTCCACGGGCACGAACAGCGAGTCAACCTTTGGCGATGGCTTCACCCATAAGGGTGGTGACTACGATTTTCTTGGCTACGAAGACGGTGATCGAGATATCCCGTCGCTGGCGGGACAGCTGACCAATGGTGGTGCGGATCCGCTTAATCAGCTCAGCGCAGAAGACCGTGATGTGATTGGCGAAGAGCTTCTGGATAATTTCCGTTTCAACCTGCGCGGTTTGGAACTCCCTGCCGATTTTTCCGGGGATGCCTACCTCGGCCAGCGCTTCGACGTCGGAGACGCCAGTATTGGTATTAACCTGACCGCGCTCTACGACTCTGAGTGGCGCTATGTCAGGGAGCAACGCAACGAAATCCTTGCGGATGCCACCGGCGGCCAGTTTGTTGGCGAGGGCAGTGAACTCGAGCGCAGCGAGAACACGGTCAGGGCCGCATCGGCGCTGAATATTGTCGGGGAATTTGGCGTAAACCACACAGTGACCTTTGCGTCCATGTTGTCCCGTGACTCCTTGAAAGGCACCTTTTTCGAGGAAGGATTCAATCGTTCAGATGATCGCACTTTCCGCAGTGTGGCGCTGGAGTTCACCGAGTCGCAGCTGTTTTCCAATCAACTCAGTGGGCAGCACATATTTCCTGTTGCCAGCGATCTGCAAATCGATTGGCAGGTTTCCTACTCCCAGGCCGAGCGTGATGAGCCGGGCACGCGCGAGTACACTTACTCACGCCCAGAGACGGCGCTGGATCAGCCATTCAGGCTGGCTTCAGGGCCTGGCGAGGCTGGCCTGCCGCCGCTGCTAAGCTGGGAGTTCCTGGATGAGGACACGCTGGATGTCGCACTGGATGCCAGCCTTCCCGCCCGCTATGCTGATGGCCGTATAGACGGCCTATGGAAAATCGGCGGCCGCATTACGCAACGTGACCGCGACTTCGAGTCCGTACGCTGGCGTTACAGTCTGGGGCCCGGTGCCGGGAGCAATGATCCGTTTTTCTTTGGCTCGCTGGCGTTGCCCTCGGTCGAAATGATTCTGACACCAGGTCGTGTTGGTGAAAACGGCTTCCGGCTGGTGAACGCAAGCTCTGCACTTGCGGGGGGTAGCAACGCGGATAACTATACTGGCGAGCAGGACATTTACGCCGGCTACATTATGGGTGATTTTGACCTGGGTGATCGCTGGCGACTGCAGGCTGGCGTGCGGGTAGAAAGTTCGGACCTTCTGGTTAGTACCGGGGCTATCGCGGGCGGTGAACCGCAGATTGGCAACATTGACGAAACCGATGTACTGCCATCACTCAATCTCACTTGGTACATCAACGATGAGAGCCAGGTCCGCTTTGGTGCCAGCCAGACGGTCAACCGACCGCAGTTCCGTGAGTTGTCGCCGACCCCGTTCCGCGACCCGCTAACACGCTTCGAAGCCGTGGGTAACCCGGACCTCGATCAATCGGAGATCACCAGCTTCGATCTGCGCTACGAGCGTTATTTTTCCAGTGAGGAAGGCTTCTCTATTGCCGCCTTCTACAAAGAGCTGAAAGACCCTCTCGAAGTGGTAATTATCGGCGGCGGTTCCGACGACCGTGGTGTTCGCAGCTTTGCCAATGCCGACGAAGGGGAAATTTACGGCCTGGAGCTTGATGGCAGCCTCATTCTTGACGAGTTCGCCGATTTCCTGCCATTCCTCGCCAATACCTACGTCACCGGCAACGTCGCTTACATCGAATCTGAAGTCACAGTTCGTCCAGAGGATGCAGGCATCGTTACCAATCTCACCCGTGAGCTGCAGGGCCAGTCGCCCTGGGTGGCCAATTTTGGCCTTGGCTATACCAGTATTTCCCAGGGCGTTGACGCGATATTGCTGCTCAATGCATTTGGCGAACGCATCAATGAGGTGGGCATTAACTTTGTGCCCGACTCCGAGGAACAGACACGGTTGATGCTGGATTTCAATTTGCGCAAGGTCTTCTTCGATGACTGGACGATCAGCCTTAAAGCCAGAAACCTCCTTGACGACGAGTTCGAGGTCCAGCAGGGCTCGGAGATACAGCGCAGC
>JBHEPQ010000272.1:0-10681 GCA_046260215.1 Chromatocurvus sp. | reverse complement strand
GAACAGCAGCTGGCCGCTGAAAACGCGAGCCAGGCAAATCCCGTCCGCGGTCTGCTGGTGGATAACGAGAGCTAGCAGCGCGCCGGTCGCTGCTCATGCGAGTGGCATTGTTTTTGCAGTAGGTTTTTGGAAAAGGTTTTTGCAAACGTTTGAAGCTGTTTCAATGGTTTGGCAATTAATTCTTTTTGCAGTTTGCGTATTTTTTGCGTAGGTAAAGGAGTTTCATGGTCGCCGCCACAGGCATAGGTTCGGGACTCGATATCGAGGGTCTGGTAACGCAGCTCGTTGCCGCTGAGCGCGAGCCTGTGGAAAATCGGCTGCTGAGCCGCGAATCGTCCCTGACCAGTGAGCTGTCTGGCTTTGGCACCCTGAAGGGCGCCCTGGCCGATTTCCAGGGCAGCGTGAGCGGTCTCGAGTCGCTTGCCAGCTTTACCCAGCGCTCGGCATCGTCCTCGAATACGTCGGCGCTTGGCGCGTCGGCAGCGGCAAATGCGGCCCCCGGAAGTTACAGCGTCGCGGTGGACCAGCTCGCGCAGGCGCAGTCGCTTGCTTCCGGCACCTTCGGGTCCCTGACCGATGCAGTCGGCGAGGGCACGCTGTCCTTCCGCTTCGGCACCACCGATTACACGCCGGCCGATCCGGACCCGGGCACCTACAACGGCTTCACGCAGAATCCCGGGCGCAGCAGTGCCAGCGTTACCATCGACAGCGGCAACAACACGCTGCAGGGCGTGCGCGACGCGATCAACGCGGCGGATGCCGGCGTCACCGCTGCCGTTGTCAACGATGGCGGTGGGTTCAGGCTGCTGCTCAGCTCCAGCCAGACCGGCGCGGCCAACAGCGTCGAGATCAGCGCGGCGGATGCCGATGGCAATAACGCCGACGCCGCCGGTCTGTCGCGCCTGGCGTTCAATGCCAGTGCCAGCAACCTGAGCCAGACGGCGGCGGCGCAGGATGCCCTGTTCAGCATCAACGGGCTGTCATTGAGCAGCGCGAACAATACGGTGACCGAGGCCGTGGACGGCCTGACCCTGTCGCTCAGGGAGGCAACAAGCTCACCGGTGACGGTGAGCGTCGCTGAGAACCGCGATGCAGTGCGCGAGTCCATTACCGGCTTTGTCGAGGGCTATAACGCCTTTGTGCGCACCGCCGGCAACCTCACCCGCTTCGATCCCGAATCCGGCGATGCCGGTCCGCTGCAGGGCGACTTTTCTGCGCGCTCGGTCATCAGCCAGGTGCGCAGCGCGGTAACCTCCCCGGCCGAGGGCGCAACCGGGGCATTCTCGTCGCTGGCGGAGCTGGGTATCACCACCACCGGAGACGGCACGCTCACCATCAACAGCAGCCGCCTGGATGCCGCCCTGGAGAATGATTTTTCCAGCGTAGCCAGCGTGTTTGCGCGCGCCGGCGCCGCGACCGACAGTAATATTGACTTTCTCGGATCGGGCGCCGCGACCGATGTCGGGGAGTTCCCGGTCACGGTTACCCAGCTCGCCTCACGCGGTGTCCTTGAAGGCACGTCGATTACCGCACCCAGCAACACGCCGCTGACAATCGATGGCGACAACAACAGCCTGCAGCTCACGGTGGACGGTGTCGCCAGCGGCGCGATCAGTCTCACCCAGGGCAGTTATGACTCCGGGGCTGCGCTGTCCGCGGAGATCCAGTCGCGCATCAACGGCGACAGTAACCTGTCGGCTGCCGGCATCGGTGTTGAGGTCACCTTCACCGCAGGGGATACCCTGCAGATACGCTCGTCGCGATTCGGCGCCGAATCCTCCGTTGAAATCACCGGCGTTGGTACGACATCGCCCACCAGTCTCGGCCTCGATGTCGGCAGCGGCACAGCGGGTACGGATGTCGCCGGTACCATCGCCGGCATCGCCGCGACGGGCAATGGGCAGGTTCTGAGCGGCGCCGCCGGCAGCGTTGTCGATGGCCTGCGACTGTCGGTCACCGGCGCCACGCTGGGCGAGCGCGGCAACGTGTTGCTGTCCCGGGGTGTTGCCGATCGCCTGGGCGGACTACTGAACGGCTTTCTCTCCAGCAACGGCCTGCTCGACCTGCGCACCGAGGGCCTGCAGGGCCGCGTTGACAGCGTGGGCGAGGATCGCGAAGTGCTGAATCGTCGTATGGAAGCACTGGAGGCCCGTTACCGGTCCCAGTTCAACGCCCTGGATTCGCTATTGGCACAGCTTGAGAGCACGGGCAATTTCGTGTCCGAACAACTCGCCGGCATTCCATTGCCGGGACAGAACGACCGTTAATCACCGCATGAGGCAGGTAACATGAATGCAAACAGGGCCCTGAGTGCCTATGCCGCCGTTGGCGTGCAGAGCGGCGTGACCGATGCATCGCCACACCAGCTGATCAGCATGCTGTTCGATGGCGCGGTGGACCGCATTGCCGCCGCCAGGGGGGCGATCGAGCGCGGTGACAAGGGCCGCCAGGGTGAACTGCTGGGCAAGGCGATCAGCATTATCGACAACCTGCGCGTCAGCCTGGACCAGGAGCGCGGCGGTGATCTGGCGCTTCGTCTTGGCGATCTGTACGACTACATGCAGCGCCGCCTGCTGCAGGCCAGTACCGAGAGCGATGTCGCCATCCTGGATGAGGTGCGCTCGCTGCTGAAAGAGATCAAGGCCGGCTGGGATGCCATCCCCGCCGAGTACCGCTAGGCCGATGATCGTGCCTTTTCCGGACGCCGGGGCAGCCGGTCGGGAACGCGCTGCGCAGGCGGGCAAGCGAACCCCGGTCGATCCTGATGGGGTGGCTGCGCCCGCCGACAGAGCGCGCGCATTGACCCAGTGCCGTCGCCTGGCCCGGGTTCTCACCATGACCCGGGAAATGGTCGAGCTGGCGGATGACGGCGAGTGGGATGCGGTGGCGGAGCGCGAGTCGGAGCGTCGTGAAGACCTGAAAACCTGTTTCAGTGAAGCCGTGTCGCCAGGTGATGCGGAACTGGTTGCCGAGGCTCTGGCCGCGGTGCTGCACCTCAACGAGGAGCTGATGTCGCGCCTCGCCAGCGCCCGGGACAATGTGCTGCAGCAGGGCATCGCCCAGGCGCGCACCCGCAGCGCTATCGACAGCTACCACGACGTCAAGCGCGGAGCCTGATTCCGGCGGCGAGCGCCGCGACCTGTGCTATGTTGTACGTTTATGCAACTCGGCTCAGAGAACGCCCCCATGACAGATCAGGACGACACCCCGCCGACCGCCGATGATGGCCTGACCTACAGTGATAACATCGCGCTCGCCTGGCGGCCGATTGACCACGAGCTGGACAGGACCCACCTGGCGATGGTCAACGCCTCCAACGAGAGTTTTCTGCGCGCGGTCTCGGTAATCGGGGAGGCGGCGTCGCAGAAGGATCAGCAGGAAAACAGCACCGGTATCCATCAGGAAATTGCCCGCCTCGACCTCAAGCTCAATCTGCTGCTGGATCTGGTCAGTTCACTGGTGTACCACGAGCTGGACATCCCCGGAACCCGCGCCGTCAGCGTCAGCGAAAACGGCGTGCAGTGGGAGGGCAGTGTGCCAGAGCCCGGTTCCAGGGTATTTCTGGAGCTGTACATCCAGCGCGGTCTGCCCAAGCCCCTGTGCTGTTACGGCGAGGTGATCAGCAGCGACGCCGAGTATGCGCAGGGCAAGGCCCGGGTGCGTTTCGTCGGGCTCAGCGGCGCCGCCCACGACTGGCTGGGCAAGCTGATTTTCCGGCACCATCGCCGTGAAGTGGCCTACCGGCGCTCCAGCTCGGAGGAGTGGTAGCCCGGTAGCGGCCCTATCCCTCGCCCTTTCGATCACAGGTTGTCAGAACTGAATGTCAAAAAGTTGACAGCCTGATGCGGGCCCACTGATACTGCCGCACGAATTCAGAAGGGAAGGACCCATGTCGGAAACCGGCGCAGGCCCGCAGAACAGTCAGTCAGATACCGTACTTGAACGGTCACTGGTGGGCGTCAGCGCCGGGATGTCAGCCATCAGACGCCTGGTACAGCAGGTGGCTCCCAGCAATGCCTCGGTATTGATACTCGGTGAATCCGGTACCGGCAAGGAAGTCGTGGCGCGGGGCATCCACGAGGCATCCCCCCGCGCCGCCGGGCCGTTTGTCCCCGTGAACTGCGGCGCGATTCCCGGTGAATTGCTGGAGTCCGAGCTGTTCGGCCACGAGAAAGGCGCGTTTACCGGCGCCATCAGTTCCCGTCGCGGGCGCTTCGAGCTGGCGGCGGGTGGCACGCTGTTTCTCGATGAAATCGGCGACATGCCGCTGTCGATGCAGGTAAAACTGCTGCGGGTCCTGCAGGAGCGCTGTTTCGAGCGCGTCGGCGGTAATACCACCCAGAACAGCGATGTCCGGGTCATCGCCGCCACGCACCAGGATCTGGAAGCGCGGGTGGATGACGGCGCCTTCCGCATGGATCTGTTCTACCGCCTCAACGTCTTTCCTATCGAGATGCCGCCGCTTCGCGCCCGGGTCGCGGATATTCCCGCGCTGGCACAGCGCTTCGCGCGGGCCCTGCAGGACGAATGCCGCGCCAGCGTGCACATCAGCGATGAGGCGATGGGCTGCCTGCTCGCCTATCCGTGGCCGGGAAACGTTCGGGAACTGGGCAACCTGGTGGAGCGCCTCGCTATTCTGTACCCGGATGCGAGGGTAGGCGCGGCCGACCTGCCGGAGCGCTTTCGCGAACACGGTTCCGCGCCGCTGCCGGCGGCAGGCCCCGGGGAGCCGGCGATGCCGCACTCGAACGATGTCGCCGTCATGACCGCGGTGCCGGTGGCGGCAGAAACACAGGCACAGGAACAGGCGCCGCCATTGCTGCCCGCGGACGCAGCGCTGGATCTGAAGGAGCATCTTGCGCAGCTGGAGTCTTCCCTGCTGCTGCAGGCGCTGGAGCAGTCCGACTGGGTGGTGGCCAAGGCCGCCAAACGCCTCAACCTGCAGCGGACCACGCTGGTGGAAAAGATGCGCAAATACGCCATCGAACGGCCGGATATAGCGCCGGAATGTTGACGCCGGTCGCGGTGAGGCCTCGCAAGCGCCTGTAAACCGGGCATAATATTCTCAGGCACAGATATTGCTAACCCTTACACAAAGCACGGATGCCGTCTGCCCGACGCGGGCGGTGAGTGGGTTTGAGGGTCAACTATGCAACAGGCGGCAGACGATCGTGCGCGTGAACGCGAACTCGCCTTCGAGAGTCTCGAACGGGTTTCGCGTGAGCTGGATGCGTCCTATCGGGATCTCGAGGGGCGCGTCGCCCGACTCAATGACGAGCTCGCGGCCACGCGCTCGGCACGACTCGAAGAGCTGGCGGAAAAGGAGCGGCTGCTGGAGCGCCTGGCCTCGCTCATGGCCATGCTGCCCGGTGGTGTGCTGCTCGTGGATGACGGTCAGCACGTTCGCGATGCCAACCCCGCGGCCATGGAACTGCTCGGCGAACCGCTGATCGGGGCGCGCTGGGCGGACGTTCAGCAGCGCATCGCCGGCGATTCGTCGCGCTTCCTGTCGGTGCTGCAGCGACGGCTGGATCCCCAGAACGAGACCGTGGTACTGATCACCGACACCACGGAGGTGCACGAACTGCAGGCCCAGCTGGGCCGGGAGCAGCGTCTTACCGCGATGGGCGAAATGGCCGCCCGACTGGCACACCAGATACGCACGCCACTGTCCTCTACCACGCTGTATCTTGCGCAGCTGCGTCGCGACGAGCTCGACCCGCAGCAGCGCCGCCGTATCTGTGACCGTCTCACCGGGCGCCTGTCGCACATGGAAGGCCTGGTCAACAGTATGCTCAGCTTCCTGCGCGGCGGTAAGGCCGAGGTACAGGAGCTCAACCTGCAGGATGTTCTCGCCGATCTGGCGGCGGTGGTGCAGGCCACGGCCCGCGATGCCGGGGCCGATGTCCGGATCACCCCGGTGGATCGTTCCCTGGTGCTGCGCGGCTGTCGTGACGACCTGGTCGGCGCCCTCGCCAATCTGGTGGTGAATGCGATTGAAAGCAGCGGCGAAGGCGTCGCGGTGAACCTGTGGGCCGGCGCCATCAGCCCCACGGCGCTGCAGCTGCGGGTGCGCGACAACGGCCCCGGAGTCGCCGAGGACATTGTCGAGCGTATCTTCGACCCGTTCTTTACCACCCGCTGCGAAGGCACCGGCCTGGGCCTGGCCGTGGTGGCGCGCACGGTCGCCGATCACGGCGGCAGCATTCGCGTGGAGCGGCCCGGGCAGGGCGGCGCCGAGTTTGTTCTGGAGCTGCCGACGGCGGTGGCGGGGGATGATCGGCATGACGCTGGCTGAGGGAGGTATGTCGCAGCACGGCAGCGATGGGATGATGCGCGTGCTGGTGGTCGAGGACGACGCCACCCTGCGCGAGGCGCTGTGCGACACCATTGAATTTGGTGGCTACCGGGCACTGTCGGCGTGCAACGGTATCGAGGCGCTGGCGCAGCTGGCGTCCGGATCGGTGGACCTGGTGGTCAGTGATGTGCAGATGGATCGCATGGATGGGCGGGAGCTGCTGCGGGATATCCGCGTGCGTCATCCGGAGCTGCCGTTTGTCCTGATCACGGCCCACGGCTCTGTGTCAGATGCGGTGCAGGCGATGCGCGACGGTGCCACCGATTACCTGCTCAAGCCCTTCGAGGCCGAAGTGCTGCTGGATATGCTCGAGCGCCTGGCGCCGGTAGCGCAGGCAGATGACCAGGCGCCCGTGGCGCAGGATCCTGCAATGCATCGGGTGCTGGCGCTGGCGCGGCGTATCGCGGCGAGCGATGGCACCATTCTGATCAGCGGCGAGTCGGGCACCGGCAAGGAAGTGCTGGCGCGCTATGTCCACAGTCATTCCAATCGATCCGGCCAGCCGTTTGTGGCAGTCAACTGCGCCGCCATCCCGGAAAATATGCTCGAATCCATGCTGTTTGGCTACGACAAGGGGGCCTACACCGGCGCCCACCAGTCCCGCGCCGGCAAGTTCGAGCAGGCGCAGGAGGGCACGCTGTTGCTGGATGAGGTGTCTGAAATGGACGTCAGCCTGCAGGCCAAGCTGCTGCGCGTGCTTCAGGAGCGTGAAGTGGAGCGCCTGGGCGGCAGTCGGCCGATACCGCTGGATGTGCGGGTGCTGGCAACGACCAACCGCCAGCTGGCAGACGCGGTCAACGACGGCCTGTTCCGCGAGGATCTTTACTACCGCCTTAACGTGCTGCCGCTGCGGGTGCCGGCGCTGCGGGAGCGCCCGGCGGATATCGTGCCCCTGGCGCAGCGTTTCCTGCTGCGCTACGCACCGGCCGGGCGGGCGCTGGTGTTCGGCGACGATGCGCTTGAACGCCTGCAGCAGGCGCGCTGGCGAGGCAATGTGCGCGAGCTGGAGAACAGTGTGCAGCGCGCGGCCATTCTGTGCGGTGGCGAGGTCGTTCGCGCCGCTGACCTGGATTTTGCCGATAGCCTGCAGCAGCCGGTGGGTGAAGCGCCGGCCGGCGAGGTCGAGCCGCCGCTGGCGGGTGACCTGAAGGACCGGGAGCGTGAGCTGATTGTGGCGGCGCTGTCGTCAAGCCATGGCGTGCGCAAGGACGCGGCGCAGAAGCTGGGTATCAGTCCGCGGACGCTGCGCTACAAGCTGGCGCGGATGAAAGAGCAGGGAATGGCGATTCCCGGCGTGCACGGTCAATGAATAACGGGAGAGGTGTAGAATGAGCGATGTGGCGATCAACCAGGTGCTGGCGCAGATGCGCAGCATGGCGGCCGCAGCGGGAACGGAAAGTGAGGCCGGCGCCGACGCCGCATCCGGCGCCGACTTTTCCACCCTCATGCGCGAGTCCATCCGCGATGTGAATGAGGCCATGCAGACCTCCAAGGAGATGACCCAGGCCTTTGAGGCGGGCGATCCGGATGTGTCCCTGGCCCAGCTTATGGTCACGGCGCAGAAGGCCAGCCTCGAGTTTGCCGCACTCAGCGAAGTGCGCAACAAACTGCTGACCGCCTACCAGGAAGTGATGAATATGCAGGTCTGACAGGGGCCTGGCTTTGCACAGTGAACAGACTCGAATGAGACGATCATATGGCGACTAACGCCCTGGTGGAGCGCTTCACCGATTACAGCCGGCAGCCGGCGGCGCGACAGATTGCGCTGCTGGTCGGCCTCGCGGCGAGTATTGCGCTCGGTTTCGGTCTGGTGCAGTGGGCCATGACGCCCAACTACAAGCCACTGTTCGGCAGCCTCTCCGGCGAAGATACCAACCAGGTGATCACGGCGCTGGAGGCCAACGGCATTGATTACCGCATGGACAACCGCTCCGGCACGCTGGCGGTGGCGTCAGACCAGGTGCACCGTGCGCGCCTGCTGCTCGCCAGCGAGGGTTTCCCGCGCGAGGATGGCCTGGGTTTCGAGACCCTCTACCAGGAACAGGAAATCGGCGTCAGCAGTTTCATGGAGCAGGCGCGCTATCACCGCTCGCTGGAGCAGGAGCTGTCCCGCACCATGACCGCTATGCAGGGCGTCCGCGCGGCCCGCGTGCACGTTGCGGTATCCAAGCAGTCGGCGTTCCTGCGCCAGCGCGAGCAGCCCGCGGCCTCCGTGATGCTGCAGCTGACGCCGGGTCGCACGCTGAACGCACGCCAGCTGGCCGGCGTGATTCATCTGGTGGCGTCGAGTGTGCCCAACCTGCAGGCGGAGCAGGTTTCCGTGGTCGACCAGCAGGGGCGCCTGCTGTCGGGGCAGGGTGAGCAGGATGGCCTTGGCTACACCAAGGAGCAGTACCGCCTGTCACAGCAGCTGGAGCAGCGCTACGCGCAGCGCATTGTCGGCATTCTGGAACCTATCCTGGGGCCCGGCAACGTGCGTGCCGAAGTCACCGCGGATATCGACTTTACCCGGATTGAGCGCACCAGCGAGCAGTACGCGCCGGAGACCGTGATCCGCAGTGAACAGACCACCGAGGAAACCTCCGACAGCCGCTTTGCCGGGGGTGTCCCGGGAACGCTGGCCAACCAGCCGCCGGCGCCGCCGGAGGTGGCGCAACAGCCCGCGGGTGAGGAGGCAGAGGCCGCTGATGATCAGCGTCCGGCCCGGGTCAGCCGCCGCGCGACGCGCAATTACGAGATGGACAAGACCATCAGCCATATCCGCGAAACCCCGGGCGGGCTGTCCCGGCTTTCCGTCGCGGTGGTCGTCGACTACATTGACGGCGTAGCGGACGACGGCGCTGCGGCGCCGGTGCCGCTGCCGCCGGAGCGCATCGACGAGATCAATGCGCTGGTGCGCGAGGCCGTCGGCTTTAATACCGAACGCGGCGATACTCTGAGCGTCATCAACGCGTCCTTCATCGACCCGCCGGCGATGGAGACGCCGGCCCCGCCGTCGATTCTCGAGCAGGACTGGATATGGCGCACGGGCAAAGGGGTGCTCGCCGTCCTGGTGCTGGGCGCCCTGGTGTTCTTTGTCCTGCGCCCCCTGATCGCCTTCTCCACCGGCGCCGCGCCGGGGCAGTCCGATCTGCGGGATATCACCCAGGGTCAGCGTGCCCTGGGCAATGACGGTGGCAATGACGCCGACGGCGCCGGCGGACTGCAGGACGACCAGGTGACCCTGGCCAGCCAGCAGCAGTACGCGCTACCCGGTGGCTACCAGCAGCAGCTGCAGATGGCGCGCAATCTCGCCACCGGCGAGCCGCAGCGGGCGGCGCAGGTGGTGAAGGGCTGGGTTGCTGACGATGGCTGACGCCAGGCTCAGTGGTGCCCAGCGCGCGGCTATCTTCCTGCTGGGGGTGGGGGAGGACGCCGCCGCGTCAATCATGCGACACATGGAGCCGCGGGAAGTGCAGCGGGTCGGCGAGGCCATGGCATCCCTGTCCAGCGTATCGAATCAGCAGGTGGAGGAGGTCCTGCGGGAATTCCACAGCGAGGCCAGCGCGGTCAACCCGCTGGGTATCGGTACGCCGGAGTTCACCCAGCGCGTCCTCGTGCAGGCGCTGGGTGAGCGCAAGGCGCGCAGCATGCTGTCCAAGGTCATGCCGGGCAAGAACCAGACCCGGGGAATCGAGGCCCTGCGCTGGATGGACGGCCGGGCAATCGCCCAGCTGCTGGATGGCGAACACCCGCAGATCGTGGCGATCGTCCTTGCCTCGCTGGACGATGACCACGCCGCACAGGTGCTGTCAGAGCTGCCTGAGGCGGTGCGCAGCGATGCCATGCTGCGGGTCGCCCGGCTGGACATGATCGATCCGGCGGCGATGGAAGAGCTCGACAAGGTGCTTGAGAAACAGCTCGGCAAGGTGCGCCAGTCATCGCCGCCGCGTCCGGTCAACGGCATGAGCAGTGCGGCGGCCATCCTGAACAAGGTCAAGAGCGATCTCGAGACGACGCTGATGGACTCCCTGCGCGAGGCGGACGGCGAGCTGGGCGAAAAAGTCAGCGAACTGATGTTCGTGTTCGACGACCTGTTGGCGATAGATGACCGCGGTATGCAGCGCCTGATACGGGAGATTGCAGTCGACAGCCTGGTTGTGGCGCTCAAGGGTGTGGATGAGGCGGTGCAGGACAAGTTCTTCAACAACATGTCGACTCGCGCGGCAGACATGCTGCGGGAGGACCTGGAAGCCAAGGGGCCGGTAAAACTGGCGGAGGTGGAGGAAGCGCAGAAGGAAATTCTCGCCACGGCATCGCGACTGGCCGACGAGGGCGAGCTGG
>JBHEPQ010000256.1:0-6936 GCA_046260215.1 Chromatocurvus sp. | reverse complement strand
GGCACGCAAAGCGGCGCTGGCTGAGAACGGCGGCAAAAACTGATGGCGCTGCTCAGGGTGACATCGCCCCATGCCCACGGGGCGATGGATACGACGCAGGTAATGCAGTCAGTACTGCTCGCGACGCTGCCGGGCGTGGCCGTACTCACCTGGTTCTTCGGCCCGGGTACGCTGGTCAACATTTTGTTCGGCTCCCTGGTGGCAGTCACCATGGAGGCTGCCGCTCTGGCGTTGCGCGGGCGACCCATACTGCGCACGCTCGACGACCACAGCGCCGTGGTCACGGCGTCATTGCTGTGTATTTCCCTGCCGCCCTACTCGCCCTGGTGGTTGATCCTGATCGGCATGGCGTCTTCCATCTGGCTGGCAAAGCATGTGTACGGCGGGCTGGGGTACAACCCCTTCAACCCCGCCATGGTGGGTTACGTGGTTCTGTTGATTTCATTCCCGGTGCAGATGACAAGCTGGGCGCCGCCGCGCGGCACCGGCGTTGAAATCCCGTCACTGCTCGACGCCCTGCGCGCCTGTTTCATGCCGCAGAGTTACGACGCGGTAACCATGGCCACCGCGCTGGATGTCGTCAAGCAGAACACCGGGCTGACCATGGAGGCACTGTGGCGTGAATCGCCGCAGCTCGGACACTGGGCGGGCGCGGGCTGGGAGTGGGCCAGTCTCGCATTCCTCGCCGGCGGCCTGTGGATGCTCAGAAAAGGCGTCTTCACCTGGCACGCGCCGGTCGGAATGCTGGCAAGCATCACGCTGTTGTCAGCGCTGTTCTACGATAACGGGTCCTCCGCCAGCAACGGCTCGCCGCTGTTCCACCTGCTGGGCGGAGCGACGCTGTTCGGGGCATTCTTTATCATCACGGACCCCGTATCGTCGGCGGTCTCGACCCGCGGTCGCCTGATCTTCGGGGCGTTGATCGGCGTCCTGGTCTATATCATCCGGGTCGCGGGCAATTATCCCGATGCGGTCGCCTTTGCGGTACTCATCATGAACTTCGCCGCGCCTTTCATCGATCATTACACACAGCCGCGCACCTATGGCCACGGCCGGAAACCATCCGCATGATGCTGATGGGTCGCTCAATGTCACGAAACAGCCTGTTGCTGGGCCTGTTCGCCGTCGTCACAGCGCTGGTCATCGCCACGATCTACCTGCAGACGCGCGACCGGATTGCACAGCAGCAGCGCATGGCTGAAAAAAAAGCCCTGCTGCAGATACTGCCGCAGGAAAGTCACGACAATTCGCTGCTCGACGACACGCTGCCGGCGCCGATAGGAGGGGAGCTGCTGCGACTGAACGAGCCACGATCGATATACCGCGCACGCAAGGCCGGAAAAATTAGCGCGTTGATTGTTCCCGCCCGTGCACCCAACGGCTACAGTGGCAGCATCGACCTGATCGTTGGCGTGAGGCGTGATGGCAGCATTGCAGATGTTCGGGTGCTGAATCACCGGGAAACGCCGGGGCTGGGTGACAAGATCGAGCGGCGCAAGTCGGACTGGATCACCCGCTTCGCGGGCCACTCCCTCGACAATACCCAGCCGGGCGACTGGGCCGTGCGCAAGGACGGTGGCGTTTTTGATCAGTTTACCGGTGCTACCATCACACCCCGGGCCGTTATCGACGCGACGCGACGCACGCTGGAATTCGTGGCGAAAGAGCGTACATGGCTGTTCGATCTGCCCACACCAGCATCGGCGGCAGGAAATCAGGCGCAGACCCGTAACGGAGCCACAGAATGAGTGGAAACACCTACCGCGATCTCTCGATCAACGGCCTGTGGAAGAATAATCCGGCCATCGTGCAGCTGTTGGGTCTGTGCCCGCTGCTGGCGGTAACGGGTACCGTGGTGAACTCCCTCGGGCTCGGCATGGCCACCCTGCTGGTACTGGTGTGCTCGAATACGGCGGTTTCGACAATCCGGCACATTGTGTCGGAAGCCGTTCGATTACCGGTCTTCGTCATGATCATCGCCTCAGCGGTGACCTGTATCGAACTCTTGATGCAGGCATTCACCTACGAGCTGTACCAGATACTCGGTATTTTCCTGCCGCTGATCACCACCAACTGTGTGATTCTCGGGCGCGCCGATGGTTACGCCAGTAAGAACCCGATCGGTCCGGCGCTGTATGACGCCGTGATGATGGGGCTCGGCTTCGGGCTCGTGCTGATTGTCCTCGGTGGCATGCGTGAGCTGGTTGGCACCGGGGCGCTGTTCGCCAATATGGACCTGCTCTTCGGATCCGGCGCCGCAGACTGGAAGATCGTCCTTTTCGATACCTCGCAACCCTTCCTGCTGGCCGTACTGCCACCCGGGGCGTTTATCTTTACCGGCCTGCTGATCGCCCTGAAAAACCTGATCGATGGCCAGCTTGAGAAGCGACGTCTGGCGCTGCGCGAGCGCCCGGTTCACGGCAGCAAGCGCGTGCGTGTCACGGGGACCGTCAGCTAGACTGTAAATCCGGATCGACCGCCAGCGTCCCGAGAATGTCATCCACTGCGGCGTCATCCATCCCGGCGTTGCTCTCGTCACAGCTGTAGGTGACATAAAGCAGTAGCGGGCCACTGGCAACACACCACTCACGTATTGCGGCGCCATCATCAATCGAGGATCGATATACGCCCTGCAGGGGTCCCAGAGCACTCTCGTGCCATGCCGGGTCACGGCCCTGTTCCTCGGCGACATCGCGCGTATCGCGGGGCGTAAAACGTCCCTCCGGGTGACGCAGCTCGGTAAGCTCGATACAGCCGACCCCGTCGCTGTCACCAATGGCAACACAGCCGTCTTCGTCTTCCTCTGCCACCCATTCCGGGGGCAGCAACAGGCTCCACCATTCCGTTTCAAGTACGATCATGATCTTGTACCCACGACATCAGGATTGCATCCTCGCACTCATCCCCGTCGCCCGCGGGGTAGTAGCCCCGGCGACGGCCGTCGCGGACAAACCCGGAGCCGCTGTACAGTGCGAGTGCCGCGGCATTACTCTCGCGAACCTCGAGCAGGCAACGACGGATACCCCGCCTCCCGAGCCTGTCCAGCAGCGCCGTCAGCAGTGCGCGCCCCAGCCCCTCGCGTCGAACCCGGGGCCGCGCGACGATCAGCAGCAGAGAGGCCTCATCCAGTACCACCGTCGCCAGACAGAATCCGTCGACAACGCCGGCTCCGGACTCTGCCACCACAAGCAGTCCCCGTTCACCGCTGTATCTGGACAGATCCAGCAGCCAGCTCCGGGGAAGCGCGTCGGCGCCGGCCTGCGCATTCACCGCCAGCAGCGCCTCGGGATCGCCGGCATGGGCGGGACGCAGCGTCCACTGACCACCGTCACCTGGCGCGCAGGTCATGCCAGGTGTCGCGCTTCAACAGCGGATCGCGAAGCATATCCCGGGTCGACTGCGTGTACAGGGTCGGGATTCCGGGCGGGAGCTCACGCAGCTTTTCACTTGCCGGCTGACCCAGAACAATGAGGCGCGAGCACTGGCTGGTTTCAAGCTGCCGGTTAACGAACGCCGACAGCGCAGCAAACGCGGCATCGGCGCCCTGATCAAACTGTGGGTTGCGATGCATGGGCCAGGCAAACTGATTAACGCTGACCGGTTCCACAGGCCAGCCGAGCGCGCGGCAGATGGCACGTATCAGCTGCACCTGGTCCCGCCCCAGGACGCCGTCCGGCAACTCCTCAAGCCAGAGGCATTCACCCAGCGCGACTGCCGCCAGGGTAAACGGCGCAAGCGCAGCCGATCCGGTAGCCGGGGATGCCATTGGTTTTTCCGGTGTGGCAAAGCCCGGTCCGGGGCTGGCAGGGCGATCGGCCTGGGGTAGCTCGCTCGCGGGAGGCGCACCCGGTTCGGGAACCGCCGCGCCAGCCGGCAGCTCAGGCTCTACCTCAGGCCCAGGCTCAACCTCAGGCCCAGGCGTGGCGGGTGGGTCTGCTGAAAACGGCGATATGGCCGCGCCGGGTAATGGATACCGGGCCACGTAAAGCGTCAGGCCCATGGCCTGAAGGGTTTCCCGACGCGCCATGATGTAGTCGCTGTGCATGCGCGGATAATAGCAGTTTTCCGAAGGCGACTATATCCATCGCCAGCCGTGCTGCGCAAAAAAGCGTCTCGCGGACTGCAGAAACAGACGCACGTGCCGCCAGCCCTTGGCCGCGGCGTACCCGCCGTAGTGAACGATACGCACCGACGGAACATACATCAGGCGACCATGGAGGCGCAGGCGCAGGGAAAAGTCGAAATCCTCAAAGTACATGAAGTACTGCGCGTCGAAACCGCGCACGCGTCGCGCTGGCCGGCCTCGCAGCAGCATGAAGCAGCCGCTGATAAGGGGCACTTCCACCGGTACCTCACTTCGGCAGACATCCCGCATTTCGTAGGCGGCAATCTGCGCGGCAAACCGTCGTCGCAGCCAACTGGGCGCAAAACCGCGCAAAGCCAGCACGAACACCGAAGGATAGCGTTTACACAGATACTCCCGTTTACCGCTGGGCGCGGTTGACCGCGGGCTGACGGCGACCGCGCCCGGATCACGGCGCAGCAGACTCAGGCCAGCAATCAACGCGCCATGCTCAAGCAGGACATCCGGGTTCAGCACCAGATGGTAATCACTGTCGTCATCCAGTAGCGCGCGATTGTGGCCACCGCCAAAACCGACATTCTGCTCGAGACACACAAAGCGCGTGCCTACCGCGTCGTCGCCCGTGCCAAAAATCTCCGGCAGCAATGGCCGCGCCATGTCGCGATACTCAGCATGCACCGAATTATCGATAAGCCACACGCGAGCAGCGCCGAGCTCACCCTCCGACCGCGCCTCCTGAAGCGCGACGTTCAGGCTCGCCAGCGTCTGTCGAAGTCTAGGCAGGGGGCTGTGATGAATAACCACAGAGACAGAAAGGCTGGGCGCAGAGATCGTCGTCATGCGATCCATTTTAACAGTAATGAACGGACTGCGGCTGAACAAGGTAACCGTCTGTCGTGCAGCGCGCCACGCAGCTGATACCATAACGCCTCCCAGCACAGGACCCTTCGGCTGCCATGTCAAAACAGTCACGGCCCAGACGACGCGTATTCGGCCCCGGCATCCTGGTCACGGCGGCCTTTATCGGCCCCGGCACGATTGCCACCGCCAGCAGCGCGGGAGCCAGCTACGGCTTTGCCCTTCTCTGGGCTCTGCTGTTCTCGGTGGCGGCCACCGTCATTCTGCAGGAGATGGCTGCGCGACAGGCCCTCGTCACCCGCACCGGACTGGCGGAAAATCTGCGCGATGCCTTTAACAGCCGCGTTATCGGGCGCGCCACCATCGTGCTGGTGGTTGCGGCCATCGGCTGCGGCAATGCAGCCTATGAAGCGGGCAACCTGTCAGGCGCGGCACTGGCGCTGGCGAGCGTGAGTAGCCTCCCTGGCAGCCTCTGGTCCGTGGTGATCGGCGCCGTCGCGGCGGCCCTTCTGCTCAGCGGTCACTACCGCTTCCTCGAGCGCGTCCTTGTCGCCCTGGTGCTGTTAATGAGCGTGGTGTTCCTGCTCTGCGCCTGGCTGGTCGCTCCGCCCCTGACTGACGTCGCCGACGGGCTGTTCAGGCCCAGTCTGCCGCCGGGATCCCTGCTCACGGTTGTCGCCCTGATCGGCACCACCGTCGTGCCCTACAACCTGTTTCTGCAGGCAAATGCAGTGCGCGAAAAATGGTCCACCGATGTCCCGCTGGACGATGCACTGCGCGAGTCGCGCTGGGACACGGGCTTATCGATCGGCCTGGGCGGGCTGGTCACCCTGGCGATCCTGAGCACCGCCGCGATGACCTTCTACGTGGGCGGCGCCGCCTTTGACGCCTTCGCCATGTCCGAACAGTTGCGCCCGCTTCTGGGCGATGCCAGCGGGCCGGTGTTTGCCGCGGGCCTGTTTGCGGGCGGCCTCACCAGCGCCATCACGGCCCCGCTTGCCGCCGGCTACGCCGTGTGTGGGGCCCTGGGCTGGCGCGGCGGGCTGCGCGACGCCCCCTTCCGTGCCGTGAGCCTGGCCGTGCTGGTGACCGGCACCCTGTTTTCCGCGCTTGGCACACGGCCGCTGGCGGCCATCGTGTTTGCGCAGGCCGCCAACGGCCTGCTTCTGCCCTTTGTCGCCGTGGCCCTGCTGATACTGATGAATCGCCGCGACCTCCTGGGCAAGCACGTCAACGGCAGGCTGGGCAACCTGCTGGGCATGGCCGTGGTAGCCATTGCCGTGCTCCTTGGCGGAGTCAAGCTGGCGAGCAGCGCCGGGATCTTCTGAGCGTTGGAATCAATTTTCAGAAAGCCAGGCTTGCAAGTTTGCGTTAAAAATTACCTTTTTGATCTATCATCATGTTCTGTATGGACTTTCTCTGTATAAACCGTAGTATGGTTGCCGTTGGTCTGGCGTGCCTTGCGGTGCCGGGCTACAGTACCTCGGATTACGCATGTGCGCTGATAACAACACCTGTTCGGCTGCGAACAGCAAGGGGAATAGAATGAGTCACCGCGTCGCTATCTTCGCCAGCCGATTGGCGGCAGCCGCCGCCGTCCTGTTTGCCCTCGTGGCCTGCGGGGGTAGCGGCGGTGGCGGCGGTTTCATCCCGGACGAGCCCGGCGCAGACCTGCTCAGCTACCGACTGAGCACCGCGGTAATCGACCAGGATGGCAATCCCACTTCCCTGGTCACCTCCACACGCCCGGTAAGCCTGGAAGTCACCGTGATTGAAGACACCGGGGCGGGGGAGCCCGCCAGCGGCGTGCTGGTCTCCGCGGAGGCGCAGTTCGTGCAGATTCTGCCGGCCAATGGTCAGGCACGCACCGACAGCGACGGCATCGCACGCTTCGAGATCGAGGCGGGACCAACGCTCGGCGCCGACACCATCACCCTGACCGCGGAAGCACCGCGCGGGCCGGTCAGCGTCGATACCGTGGTGGAGGTGCAGGC
>JBHEPQ010000255.1:0-12382 GCA_046260215.1 Chromatocurvus sp. | reverse complement strand
GACAGACAGTGCAGAGGACCTTAAGGGCTGCGACCTCATCGTCGAGGCGGTGTTCGAGAACATGGCGTTGAAGCATGAGATCAACCGCGACTGCGAGCAGTACCTGACCCGGGACGGGGTCTGGGGCTCCAATACGTCCACGCTGCCGATCACCCAGCTGGCGGAATCCAGCAGCAGGCCTGAGCAGTTCATCGGTATCCACTTCTTCTCGCCGGTGGACAGGATGCCGCTGGTCGAGATCATCATGGGTGAAAAGACGTCGGATGCTGCCCTGGCGCTCGCTTTTGACTACGCACGGCAGATACGCAAGACGCCCATTGTCGTGAACGACTCTCTGGGCTTCTTCACGTCGCGCACCTTCGGCACCTATCTCGACGAGGGCGTGCGCCTGCTGCACGAGGGCCTGCACCCGGTCTTGATCGATAATCTGGGCAAGGCGATCGGTATGCCGGTAGGGCCGCTGGCCGTGTACGACGAAGTCAGCCTGGAGCTGTCGCGCAAGGCGCAGGCCACCTGGCGGGAAATGGGGGTCGAGGATACCTGGGGCGACGGAAGCATCGCCCGCGGCGTAGTCGACACACTGGTCGAGGAACACGGTCGAGGTGGCCGTCATCATGGTGGGGGCTTTTACGAATACGCAGAAGACGGCAGCAAGCGTATCTGGCCGCCGCTGCTTGATCTTTATTACCGCAGTGACGTCTGCGTACCGGCGGCGGATGTCCGGGATCGCCTTCTGTTCCGACAGGTTATCGAGGCGCTGAAGTGCCTGGAAAGCGGTGTGTTGCGATCGGAGGAAGATGGCAATATCGGCTCTATTATGGGTATTGGCGCCCCAGTCTGGACCGGCGGGCTACTGCAGTTCGTGAACACCTATGGTTATGCACGCTTTGTCAGTCGTTGTCGCGAACTGGCATCCGCCTATGGTGAGCGCTTTGCGCCGCCGGCTATTGCGCTTCAGCGGGCCGACCAGGAGACCGATAAGGCGGCTTAGGAGCCTGTCGGACTCAGGCTCCCAGTGTCCACGTGGCTAGCTCATGTCGGCAGCGGGAGGTGCCGCTACGGCGCCGCTGTCAACCGCCATCTTTTCCAGCATGCTGAAAGCGGCCTCGGGATCTTCCCGCTTCAGGCGCAGTAGCGCCATTTCCGGACCCTCGCCGACCGCTATCTCCGGTGTGCCGTTGTCGAAGCCGTCTATGATAGCGGCAGCGCAGTCCTCGGCCGACATGCCTCCTTCTATGTCATCATCTGACTCGCCGGTGGCCTCTCCTTTCGCGTTGAGGGCGATCGGCCCGAGGACGTTGATATCGAGCATACTGCGATAGACATCGAAATCGGTGTCAATGCAGGGTGAGCGCTGGGAGACGCCGGCGTTGTTGAGCAGCAGATCGATACCCCCGAAGCGATCTAAAACCGAGGTCGTTTTTTCTGACATGGCATCGAAGTCCAGCACATCCAGGGGCAGTAGCATGATCTTTTCTGGATCAGCACCGTTTTTCATGCAGTCGTCGCGCACCTTCTCCAGAGCCGCAACATCCCTGGCCGACAACACCAGCGAGCTGCCGCGCGCCGCCAGCTGAATCGCGAGTGCCTCACCAATGCCGGATGACGCCCCGGTTATCCAGACGATGGCGTTAGCAAAATCAATGGATCTGTTCATAAGCTGTTCTCCGCCAACTCACCCAAGATTAGCACGCTGGATCCGGGTCTGTCCGCCCGCCTGCGGTGGAGGCTGGACTCTCCTGCGAGGGCAGGGTACGTTTACCGGAAATCCCTCGTTTCCTGGAGTTATAAGAATGCCACAACCCACAACAGTTGTAGACTGCATGCGCAAGAGGCCGCTCACGATCCGGCGGGAAGCCAATCTGGTCGAGGCCATTGAGACCCTGGTGGACAACAGGTTGACCGGCGTTACGATTGTGGACGAGAAAGGGCATGCGGTGGGGGTATTGTCCGAGCTGGACTGTATCAGAGCAGTGCTGACAACAATCTACAACGATGGCGATCCGGATCTCTCGCTGGTGCATGAAGTCATGACCGCAAATATCAACACCTGCGGCCCGGAGGACAATATCGTCGAGGTCGCGCAGGACATGCTCGACACGCGGCAGCGTCGCAGGCCCGTGATAAAGGACGGTAAGCTCGTGGGCCAGGTGAGCTCCAGCAATATTCTCTGGGCTCTGATGGAGCATTCCCGCCGCCGCGTTTCGCGTCAGCGAACAACCTGACGCCAGCGAACAACCTGACGCCAGCGCACAACCTGATGTCAGCGCCAGGCGTTGTTTATTAGTTTCTCCTCCTGCCGGGCATCCAGAGCGATGTCCGCCGCGTGATCGCGCATAAACTGCTGCACGGCATCTCTGTCGCCAGCGGCGGCAGGGCGATAGGCAGCGGGGCTACCGGGGGCTGCACCTGAGGCAAGAACCTCTGTTCGCCACTGCTCTTCCTGCCTGCAGGCGACACCTCGCTGCGCGCTCGCGTTGTCGCTTCGACGCAGCAGAAACTCGCGGCACCAGTCACCATTGTGATTCTTGAAGGTCAGCACAGCCTGCATCTGGCGGCCGCCATCCAGCGGGTACCAGCTATCCCCGGACGCATTCGCTTCCAGTGCCGACGCCAGCGTAGCGACGGATTGCCGGGGCACATCGGATGTGCCCAGAGGGACAAGCGCTATGGCGACCGCGAGCACCAGCGATGCCGCCAGTGCCATTGGCCACAGCGCGCGCCGCGGGAACAGTGGCACCACGTTGTCGCGCACGCTTCCTTCACTGAGCAGGGCGCGAATGTCGTCGGGTACACGGGTTGACCCATGCCCCGCACAGGCCTGGCGCAGTTCGACGTCAAGGGCCTGCAGGTCACGCCAGGTGGCGGCCAGTGCCGGCTCCTCGGCGAGCCTGCGTTGCATTCGTTGCACCTCGGCTGTATTCAGCTCTCCGTCGAGGAGCTGTGACAGTCGTTCCAGGTCTGCGTCGCTGATAGCCATCATTCTACTCCGGTGTTCGCGGCGTCAACCGCGCTCGCGTAACACCCTGTCTTCGATTAAATGCTTTCTCGCTCGCGCTATGCGGCTCATGATCGTACCCACCGGCACCTGCAGTATGTCCGCAGCCTCGGCATAACTCTTACCCTCAACGGCAACCAGCATCAATGCCAGCCGCTGTTCCGACGGCAGTCGCATGACCGCATCGTTGACCGCCGCGAGATGCTCCTCGCCATCGGCCTGTGTCTCGGCTGAGGGTGACTGTTCTACCCCCCCAGCTGCCTGTACTCCCGTGGCATGACGCTGCCGCACTTCCCTGGATCGCAGCTCGTCTATCCAGATGTTTCTGCACACCCGGTATACCCACTTTGCCGTGTGAGCGTCTTCAGGCATGCCCTTATCCAGCATGCGCTCCACTGTGGTCTGCAGAAGATCGTCTGCATCTGCCGCCGCCCCCGTCAGTGACAGACAGAATCGGCGCAGACCACCGAGCTCCGACATCAGATCACTGCGTTGCCTTGCATTCAGCGACGGCATATAGTCCTCGTTAGTGATGTAACGGCTCCGTAGATGGGTTTATTCCCCCAGGAGGAATTTAAGCGTCTGAGACGCGTCAGTATAAGCAAGGGCGGCCGTTTCATACAGCGTAGGTCGCACAACCGTAAACGATGGTGATTTTATGATGTTTGCATCAGACGCGAGGTGTGCGTTGTTTTGTGCACGCCGACACATGCTGCGCTGGTCACCCGGTCCGGGATGTGCCGTGATGGCCGTGATGGTAGCAGCCTTCGCGGTGCCGCTGGCGCACGCTCAGCTGCCGGTCGGCGGCTTCCTCGGCCCTGAGCCCGTTGAAGAAGAGGTTGAAAATCGGGTTGAGGAAGACGTGGAACAGATTACTGAGCAGAACATTCAGGAAGAAATCGAACAGAATATAGAGGAGACAGTAGAACAGACGATCGATTCCAAGGTAGAGGGGTCGGTGGAAGAGACGGTCGCCGATTCGGTCGAAGCGCAGGTTGAAAGTGACGTCGAGGAGGACGTCGCAGACGGCGTTGAAGACGCCGTGGAGGCCGATGTCGAGGAACAGGTTGCCGATCGCGTGGAGTCCGGTGTCGAGGACAGTGTCGAAGCCGACGTTGAAGCAACGGTGGCCGAGGCGGTAGAGGACAGCGTGTCTGACAGCGTTGAAGCGTCGGTCGAGGGAGCCGTGGAAACAGACATTGCCGAGTCAGTGGAAGACAGCGTTGAGGGCGATGTCGAGGAACAGATTGCAGAGTCTGTGGAATCGGACATCGAGACGGGTGTCGAGGGCGTGATTGAGGAAGGCGTTGAAGAGAGCGTCGAGCAAAGCGTCGAAAGCCAGGTCGCTGCTGCCGTCGAGGAACGTCTCGAAACGCATATTGATGGCATTGTCGAAGATCTCGAGAGTCATCTTGAAATGGATGAAAGCCGGATCCTCCGGGAACAGTGGCTGGTTATGGCTGAAGCCGCCGTGTTCGAGGAACTGTCCAAGCAGGGGTACCTGTTCCATACCGTGACCGAGTTGCCGGGGCTCGGATTACGGCTGGCAGAGGTTGCCGCGCCGTCCTCGTTCGACATAACCAGGGTGCGCCAGGGCGTGCTCGACGTCGTTGGTAAAGATCGCGCCGAGGTGGATCTCAACCATATATATACGGCCGGTGCGCCCGTGACGTCGCAGGGCGATGGGCTGCCCCCGCGCTCTGCCATGACCCTGCCTTCTGATCTCGAGCACATGCGATTCAAGGTCGGCATGATTGACAGCCGTGTGGATGCGGCACATCCGGCACTGGTGAAATCTCATATAAAGGCGCGTTCGTTCGCGCGCCCCGGGGCACAGACGCCCGATTTTCACGGCACGGCCGTCGCATCTATCCTCGCCGGTAGCGCTGTTGACTATCTGGGGCTTGCGCCCAATGCCGAGCTCTACACGGCGTCAGTTTTCGAGCTGGACGGCGATCACGGCGAGATAGCCAGCACCGTAAGCCTGATCCGCGCGCTGGACTGGTTGATGTCGTCCGGTGTCGATGTGGTCAACATCAGTCTCGCCGGTCCACCCAACCGGCTTCTGGAGACGGCGCTGCAGCGGGCCGCGGGGCAGGATGTGGTCATCATGGCGGCCGCGGGTAATGGTGGGCCCATGGCCAGGCCCATGTACCCGGCGGCCTACTCCTCCGTTGTGGCAATTACCGCGGTGGATGACAGGCAGCAGGTATTCCGGCTCGCCAATCGCGGTGACTACCTGGCGCTGTCGGCGCCCGGTGTCGATCTGCGCCACGCGATTTCCGGTGGCGGCTATGGTGCGTCCTCGGGCACGTCGTTTGCGGTGCCATTTGCGGTAGCGGCGGCGGCAAGGCAGAAGTTATTGACGCCCGGGGAAGATATTGTCGCCCGCCTGATGCGTGACGCGATCGATATCGGACCGCCGGGTCGCGATAATATCTACGGTTATGGGCTTCTGACGCTGGGCGCCGGCGGCTGAGAGTCGGCCTGTTTGAGAGACGGCATGTTTGAGGGGCAGCCTGGTTGAGTGGCGGGCCCGGTCGCGTATGGGCCTGGTCGTGAGTGGGCTGGCCGGGCTCTTCACCATTTAAATTCCACCCGTGTGCCGACGACGGTCTGGTCGAAATCGGCGCGTGGAAGATTTGACGCGAAATCCCCATAGCTGTAATACCACCCCAGCGTGGCGCGCTGCCCCAGGGGCAGTTCCAGGTCCAGCTTCAATCGTCCGCGATTGTCTTCGCGTTTTTGCTCTATGACCGGGTCCATAGACAAGTATCGTCTTTCTTCATAGCGCCATGAGATCTCTCCCTTGGCCTGCGTTCCCGCAATGTCGAAGCGGCGGATGTAGCGCAGCTTGATACCGTGGGATGTGAAATCCAGTGAAGCCAGTACGGTGTTCTCGTCCCTATATCGGTAGCCGATGTTGAAATAGCTTCGCAGTCCGCGATGGAAATAATAGAGATCGCCCTCCAGGGAGTGCGTATCGGCGTCGCGATCGCTGCGTCGATTGATGGTTCGCTCGGCATACACATAGGCGCCCCGTGCAAACCAGCGTTTGGACAGAAATCCCGACAACGAGGGCGACAGGCGGAGGTATTCAAGAAACGGGTCGCCATCCAGGCGTGAATCGATGTAGTAAGCCGACAGGCCTGCCTTGGTGCTTGTCAGGTCGGTGGACAGGTTCGCACCGACAATATGAGTCTGGCGGTCAACAAACGAGAACTCATCGTGCCGGCTCTGGCTGAAGTCGTAATTCAGGGAGAGCTCTGTCTTCTGCCCCAGCGCCTGCTTCACACCCACACCCATGTCCAGCGCCCAGGCGTAATCGCTTTCACCGGAGGTGGCATCCACTTCACTGACTGACACATTGCTGTCGTATTCGCGACCGGCACCGATTTTCGCGGAGTAGCTTCTACTGAAATCGCTTGCCTGCGTACTGTCTGCCGCCGCGATGGTATTTCCGCATGCGATAGCGGCAGCGAGCAGCAGCGGTCGGGGTAGTGCGCTGTGCATCAACGTTCTCGTTCAGGTTCCTGTGGTGAGGGTGATGAGCCTACCCAACTGCGTCCGATGCCTCAAGGTAAAGGGTCGGGGAACAGCGCGCGAGGTCGGGAATACCCGTGCGGGAAATGCTAGACTCGTCAATCCACAGTAGATCGGGAGCAGAGAAGCATGGCAGAAGACAAGAACGCGCAGCATCAGGCGTGCATGGAGCGCTTCATCGCGCTGGCCAACACGATGAAGGACGAGGGCATTGGCACCGACGTCATATCCTGGGCTTTGATGACTGCCTCTGGTGTGCACGCAACATATTCCGTGGCAGGCAATGAAGGCGGACTGACGGATTCCGGTGTAGACAAGGTGACGGATGCCTACCGTAAGAACCTGGCCAATATACAGACACTGAAGAAGAAGCAGACGGGCAAGCCCGCCTGATAGCTTCCAATTGCCAATGTGGATTATCCGGGTCTTCAGGCGCGCTCCCTGGCCGGTGAATTTTCCGGGGCCGGGCGCATCAAATCAGCGATCTGATCTGTGAAATGCCCCGGCAACAGCAGCGCCATAAGCTCCTCGAGAGGTACCGGCCGGCTGAACAGATAACCCTGTATTGTGTGCACCGAATTATCCCGGAAGAAGGCCAGTTGCGGCGGTGTTTCGACGCCCTCCACGACCATGTCGAGCTGCAGACTCTGCGCCATGGCGATAATGCCTCTCACCAGATCACGGCCCTTTGCGCCATCGTCGAGCCCCAGCACGAAGCTGCGGTCAATTTTCAGTTCGGATAGCGGAAGACGGGTCAGATAGCTCAGCGAAGAATAACCGGTGCCGAAGTCATCGATGGAAAGCGATACGCCCAGTTCTTTGAGCGAATTGAAAACTCGGATTGCGCCGTCTTCATTGTCGATCATGACACCCTCGGTTACCTCGAGTTTGAGGGACGCGGGTGGAAGCTCACTTTTGGCCAGGACGTTGGCGACAAGTCGGACAAACGGCTCCGACAGCTGCAGGGCCGAGACGTTGACCGATACCCGGCTGAGCTCATGGCCGAGGCTGCGCAACTCGACAAGGTCGCTGCAGGCCCGGCGCAGCACCCATTCACCGATCTCGTCAATGATGCCCAGCTCTTCTGCCAGAGGAATATATCGGTAGGGTGGAATCAAACCCCATTCCGGATGCTGCCAGCGCACCAGGGACTCAGCGCCGATGACACGGCCGGTCTGCGCATCGACCTGAGGCTGGTAATGCAATTGCAGTTGATCACCCTCCACCGCTTTTCGCAGGTCCGTTTCCAGCCTGAGCCGCTCCCGGCTGGAGCCCTCCATCTGGTCATGGAAGACAAGAAACCGATTGCGTCCCTCTTTTTTTGCGTTGAACATTGCGCTGCCCGCAGCGCCCAGAAGGCCCTCTACGTCGCTGGCGTGCAGTGGCGCTGCAGCGATGCCGATACTGCAGGTGACGATGATCTCCTGGCCGTCCAGTGTGTAGGGCTGTGAAAGTCGCTGCGTCAGGCGTTGCGCCACCAGCTCTGCACCAGAAAGGTCCTCCAGCTGATTGAGCACAACCGTGAATTCATCCCCACCCATTCTCGACAGATCGATGCGAGAGGGTTCATTTGCCGGAGTTCTGTGCAGCACGTCTGATTCGCGAATGCAATTGGCGAGACGTTCCCCAACTTCGCGCAGCAGCGTGTCGCCGACGCGATGTCCGAGTGATTCATTAATCTTCTTGAAGTTGTCCAGATCGATGAGCAACAGTGCAACCAGCTGCTCGCTGCGGGCAGCCAGACGCAGCAGCAGCGTCAGCTGCTCTGTGAACAGGTGCCGGTTGGGTAGAGAGGTGAGCGAGTCGAAATACGCGAGATGTTTGAGCCGGTCCTTGGTCTCTGTCACCTGGCGTTCGGCGCGTGTCAGATCCTGCTCTCGTGCTCCAAGCTGCGCGGTGCGTTCATCCACTTTCCGACTGAGTAGCTCCCGGTCCGTGTGCATGCGCGTCTTGTCGCGGTGCATTCCGGCGATGATGCTGTTCAGCACAGACGTAATATCCCGGATTTCGCCGCTGCCGCGTAGTGTCAGCATGGTCGTCTGCTTGCCGGAGGCGATATCGTCGGCGACACGCGCCAGCTCGCCAAGCGGCGCGGTGATACGACGCGTCGTGAGACGCGCGATAATCAGGCACAGGCACACGAAAGCCAGACCGAACGCTGCAGATCTCGCGACCGACGGTAGCGTCTGGGTACGAAGTGCCAGGCCGCTGATGCCGATTTCCACATAGCCGGTGACAAACAGGCTGCGAACCTCATCGGGACTTGTCAGCGCTGCGGCGAAGTCCGCGCGGGACAGATCAGGCTCCGTGGGGTTCACTACAGACACGATCGGCACGGCAAGGCTGGTAAGCGTGTCACCGCCTGTCAGGCGTGCGATCGTTTCATGTGACGGAGCCGCCGCCCGACCGCTGTATTGAGTCAGTGATTTTTCGGTCGCTGACACGTTCTGCCGTGAATCGCTGAAGCTCGGAAGGTTGTCGATGTCAACCCAGGGCGCCGCCCTCGACGTGATGATTTCGCCGACGCTATTGCGCAGCACCGCGTGCCTGATCGCGGGAGAAAGTTGCATGAACTGCTGCAAAGCCGCGTCTATTCGCGCTTTTTCGCTGAAGTAGAGCGTCAGCGGAAGTTGGGGATGGTTGGCAACCCGCGTCGATACCCGCAGAACAAGCTCATCGCGTTTATACTCGTACTCGCGCTGCGCGACGAACACAATAATAAACAGACCCGCCAAAACGGCGAGCAGGGTAATAAGCGCATTGATTTTTCCGGCGATGGTCAAACGACTCATCGGCGCGTGATCTCAAACCAAACTACCGCCACGGCGGTGGACGGAACAGCGTCGTTCATTGCCACTTACCCCAATTCCCGGGAACAGTTTTTCAGGGTTGTCATTTTCGGTTGCGTGCCGACTGCTTTGCTGGAAGGTGGTCCCTGCACCCGTAATCAAAAGCAGTCCCGAAAAGAAGCTAGCACGGAGACATGCAGCCGTCTAGATATTGCGATATCGCGACGAGGAGCTGATCGCCAATCGTGTTACCAGGACCTGTCATTGTTGTCCCTGAAGTGATCGAGATCCACGAACAGTTCGGCGAGCGACGAGCCTGAGTGAGTTGTTGTTTTTCGGATATGCCGATGTTCTCCATCCGGGCCGATTGATCCTCCGATGACCTGTAAAGAATGCGACGCTCCCCGTCAGCCGAAACCAGCGGATAGCGTATTTCCGCTCATCTTCCCACAGCCGAGTAGACAAAGCCGGCGGCTTCCATGGTTTCACGCTCATAGACGTTGCGCAGATCCACGAACACGTTGCCCCGCATCAGCGATCGAACCCGATTCAGGTCGAGGCCGCGATACTGGTTCCACTCGGTCATCAGAACCACGGCATCCGCACCGCGCAGTGCGTCGTCAATGTGATCCACGTAATCGATGCCTGAGGGCATGAGTGCCTTCGCCTCTGCACTGCCTTCGGGGTCGTGCGCGCGAATGACTGCGCCGCGTTCTGACAGCGCCGGCAGAATAGCCAGCGCCGGCGAATCGCGCATGTCATCTGTCTGGGGCTTGAAGGTCAGCCCGAGTATCGCGATATGCTTGTCTGCCTCGCTGCCTCCCATGGCCTGGCGTATCTTCGTGACCATGCGCGCTTTCTGCGATGCATTTACCTCGACCACTGATTCCACGATACGGCTCGACGCGCCGTGTTCCTGCGCTATGCGAATCAGGGCGAGGGTGTCCTTGGGAAAACAGGACCCACCATAGCCGGGGCCGGCGTGCAGAAACTTGTTGCCAATGCGTTTATCCATCCCCATGCCCTTGGCGACAGCATTGATATCCGCCCCCGTGGCCTCACATAGCTGACTCATTTCGTTGATGAAGCTGATTTTCGTGGCAAGGAAGGCGTTCGATGCATACTTGATCAGCTCGGCGCTCTCGAGTCCGGTAAAAAGTATCGGTGCTTCAATGAGGTTCAACGGTCGATACAGCTCTCGCAAACGCTGTTCGGCGCGCTCGGACTGCAGGCCCAGAACGACCCGGTCGGGTCGCATGAAATCACCGATTGCCGAACCTTCGCGCAGAAATTCGGGGTTCGAGGCGACGTCAAAATCCGCCTCCGGGTTGGCTTTGCTGATCACGCGCTGCACCTCACGCGCGGTGCCGACAGGCACTGTCGACTTGTCGACGATGACCGTGTAGCCGCGAAGCTGCGGAGCAATCTCTGATGCGGCAGCGTAAACGTACTGCAGGTCGGCGTGGCCGTCGCCCCGCCGCGTCGGAGTTCCGACGGCGATGAAGATAAGATCAGCGTCCGGGATGCTTGCTGCCACATCGGTAGTGAACTGCAGTCTCCCGCCGTCCACGTTGCGCTGAACGAGGTCATCCAGACCCGGTTCGAAAATGGGCATACGCCCCGCATTGAGCGCGTCAATGCGCTCTTTTATCTTGTCGACACAGGTAACCTGCGCGCCGAATTCCGCGAAACAGGCGCCCGACACCAGGCCGACATAACCTGCTCCGATCATCACTACGTTCATGCTTGATTATCCTCAGTGCTCTGAAAAATATTGTCTGTACCAGGCGACAAAATGATTGATGCCCTCCTGCAGCGGGGTGGCAGGTGCGTAACCGGTCCACGCCTGAAGCGCATCAATATCGGCGTAAGTGGCCGGCACGTCGCCTGGCTGCATGGGGTGGTATTCTTTTGTCGCTTTTACTCCCAGCGCCGTTTCGATCGCAGCGATAAAATCCATGAGTGCGACCGGCTGGTTATTGCCGATGTTGAACACATGGTAGGGCGCATGACTGCTTCCCGCTCCCTCGTTTCCGGCCGATGACTCCGGGCTTTCAGCCGGCGGCCTGTCGAGAGCACCGAGCACCCCGTCAACGATGTCGTCAATGTAGGTGAAGTCACGCTGCATGCGTCCTTCATTGAATACCTTGATCGGCCGGCCCTCGAGAATGGCCCGGGTGAACAGGAAATAGGCCATGTCCGGGCGTCCCCAGGGGCCGTACACCGTAAAAAATCGGAGTCCGGTGGTCGGTATGCCATACAGATGCGAGTAGGTGTGCGCCATGAGCTCATTGGCTTTTTTGGTCGCGGCGTACAGAGATACCGGGTGATCAACATTATCCTTAACTGAGAACGGCATTTTACGGTTCGCCCCGTACACCGAACTGCTGGAGGCATAAACCAGGTGCCTGACGGGCGAGTGTCGGCAGCACTCGAGTATCGTCATAAAGCCGCTGATATTGCTCTCAATGTAGGCCTGTGGGTTTTCTATCGAATAGCGAACGCCCGCCTGTGCCGCGAGATTGATCACCGCGTCAAAGCGGTGTCGAGTGAACAGTGCATGCAGCCGCGCAGCGTCGGTGATGTCGCACTCGACAAACTCGAACTCAAAGTCAGAGGCGCTGCGAGGAGCAAGGGCTTTGAGGCGTGCCCGCTTTAGCCCTGTGTCGTAATAGTCATTCATATTGTCGACACCCACGACACTATCGCCGCGAGCCAGAAGCGCCGCCGTGACGTGGAATCCGATAAAGCCGGCGGCGCCGGTTACGAGGACTTTCATGCTTCAGGCCATAGTTTTCAGTTGCCAGAGTATGCCAGCAGCGCAGGCTAACAGCACGCGCGCTATAGTCGCAGGCCGGAAAGGCAGAACTGTGACGGTGTTATCGGAGGCGTGCTTCCGACCAGAACGAGCTGCACGTACACTGAACCTACGTTGCACGGCAAAGCTTGAGAGGTGACATGTCCGCAGCAGACACGATAATTCTTACGGGCGGCGCGGGCTATATCGGCTCGCACACCTGCGTGGAACTCGCCGCACTCGATGTTGACCTGG
>JBHEPQ010000236.1:0-7940 GCA_046260215.1 Chromatocurvus sp. | reverse complement strand
TTCATGGAGCCGAATACCTTCGAGCAGCACCAGGCCGACGATGCCGCCGTCGGCGAGGCGCGGCAGTGGCTGAAAGAGCAGGAGCCGGTGGAGGTAACGCTGTACAATGGCACACCTCTGTCGGTAACGGCGCCTAACTTCGTCGAACTTGAAATTATCGAGACGGACCCTGGCCTCAAAGGCGACACGGCACAGGGCGGTAGCAAACCGGCCACGTTGACAACCGGGGCGGTGGTCAAGGTGCCGCTGTTTATCTCCCAGGGCGAAGTGATCCGCGTTGACACCCGCAGTGGCGAGTACGTGGCGCGGGCCTCCAAGTCCTGAGCAGTGGCTGACTGGCGGCCGTCGGCCAGCCTGGGTGTCATCAGGCAGCGCGCTGAGCTGCTGGCTGCCATCAGGGCGTTTTTCGCAGGTCGTGGTGTTCTGGAGGTCGACACACCGCTGCTCGCCGCACACACGGTTACCGATCCCGCGCTGCAACCCCTGATCGTCCGCAACTGTGTGCTGTCCGATCATCCGCGCTACCTGCAGACCTCACCGGAATACGCGATGAAGCGCCTGCTGGCCGCGGGCAGTGGTCCCATCTACCAGATTGCCCATGCCTTTCGCGATGCAGAGCAGGGGCGCTGGCACAACCCCGAGTTCACCCTGCTCGAGTGGTATCGTCCGGGCTTTGACCTGGATGCGCTGATGACCGAGGTGGCTGAGCTGGTGTTGCCGCTGCTGGGCCGTGAACACACCCGGCGCTACCGCTATCGCGATCTGTTCCTCGATACGCTGGGTCTGGACCCCTTTGCCGCGACCGACGACGAGCTGGCTGCCTCGGCGCGGCGCTGCGTCGACGCCGCAAGTCTGCAGGGTGGCCGCGATCTGTGGCTGGACCTGCTGATGACCCATGCCATAGAGCCGGTGCTGGCGCAGCAGGGCGTGGTGTTTATTCACGACTACCCCGCCAGTCAGGCGGCGCTGGCGCGCTGCACGCGCAGTGACGGCGTGGAGGTCGCGGCGCGCTTCGAGCTGTATGTCGATGGCATTGAGCTGGCCAACGGTTTTCACGAGCTGGCCGATGCGCAAGAGCAGGCCCGACGCTTTGCCAGGGACAATCACCTGCGCCGGCAGCGGGGACTGCCCGAGCGCGAGGCGGATGGCTATCTTCTTGCGGCCCTGGAGGCGGGTCTGCCGGACTGCAGTGGTGTCGCGCTCGGGCTCGACCGCCTGCTGATGGTGCTCTGCGCCGCACCGCAGCTGTCTACGGTGTTGCCCTTCGACTGGCATCGCAGCTGATCTTTCAGCTGTCGCCCACATCTATGACTGCCGCGGCGTCACCATCGATACCGCTCGTGCTAAACCTCGGCCGCGGCGCCGCTCGCCTGATCACGATAGCGCTCCTCCAGCGGCCGCTGCGCGAAGTTCAGGTAGCCGTAGGCTATCGCCAGCATGGGGCACGCCAGGTTGAAAAAGGCGAAGGGCGCGTAGCTGAAAGTGGCGATCCCCAGGGTTGCGGACATGTAGGCACCGCAGGAATTCCAGGGAATGAGTGGAGAGGTCAGTGTGGCGGAGTCCTCCAGGGTGCGCGACAGGTTGAGCGGCGACAGCCCACGCGCAAGATAGGCATCCCGGTACATGCGCCCGGGCAGCGCCACCGACAGGAACTGGTCTGCGGTAAGAATGTTGGCACTGAAACAGGTGACAACGGTGCGGGCCACCAGGGAGCCCGTGGAGCGCACGCCGCGCAGCGCCAGCGTCAGACCATAGCGAAGGATGCCGGTACGCTCGAGCATACCGCCGAAACCGAGTCCGCAGATGATCAGCCAGACCGTGTTCAGCATGCTGCTCATGCCGCCCTTGCTGAGCAGCTTGTCCAGGTCTTCACTACCGCTGTTTGAGACGTAGCCGTCGGTCAGGCTCATCCAGACACCCTTCATCAGAGCGAACCCCGTGCTCAGTTTTTCATCCCCGGCCAGTGCGATGACACGCTCGGGCTGGAACAGCAGCGCAAAGACGCCACCCGTGACCGCGCTGATCAGGATAGCGGGGTAGGCGGGGAAGCGGCGATAGATCAGGTACAGCATGAGGAGCATGGGTAGCAGCAGGTGCAGGCCGATATTGAATTCGCGGGCGATGCCCTGCTGCAGGCTCAGTATCTTGTCCGGTGTGGCACCACCGGCGCTGCCCATCATGGCAAAAATCAACAGCGCCAGCGCGAAGCCCGGAACCGTCGTCCACAGCATGTGACGTATGTGTTCGAACAGGTCCACGTTGGTCGACGCGGCCGCGAGGTTGGTGGTATCCGACATCGGCGACAGTTTGTCGCCGAAATAGGCCCCGGAGACGATCGCGCCAGCGGTGATGCCCGGCGACAGTTCGAAGGTACCGGCGATGCCCATGAGCCCGATGCCCAGGGTACCCGCAACCGTCCAGGAGCTGCCCGTGGACAGCGCGACAATGGCGCAGATCACCGCGCTGGCGGCGTAGAACAGCGAGGGGTTGAGTATCTGTACCCCGTAGTAGATCAGCGTCGGTACGGTGCCGGCGAGAATCCAGGTGCCGATGAGCATGCCCACCGCAAGCAGGATCAGCGTCGGGCCGAGGCCCAGGCCAATACCGTCGATAATGCCCTCCTGCAGTGCGGGCCATCGCAGCCCGGTATAGCTGCCCACAATCGCCGCCGCGCCGGTGCACAGCACCAGGGCGATCTGGTTGGGACCGTAGGACGCATCGGCGCCGAACAGGTAGGCCGAGCAGCCAAGCAGGCTGACCAGCAGCAGCACAGGACTCAGGGCGAGCCAGGGGGTCAGGCGCGGGTTGTCGTGGGTGGGTTCGGTCAACGCGTCGGCCAGGTAGGGGTCGCTGGATGGGTACCAGCGCCAAGAATGCCGTAAAATGCAGCCGGGGTACAGTGACGAGGGTACAGCGGCCAGGGTACAGCGGCCGGGGCGCGTGGCGTACCCTCACGAATTCTTCGCGGCGTTGGAGCAAGTACACTATGCCTGAGACGGGCGTCGCCAATGCGCCAGCGGCATTGCCGGCGCTGTACTACCTGCACAACTTCGAGACCCTGTGGCAGGTGGTGGCGGCGCGCTATGTGGATCTGTTACAGCCGCAGGAGCTGGCGCAGATGCGCCGGTTTGAGGCGCTGACGGAGTCGGCGCGCTGTCTGTTTGTGCGGCTCGCACTGCGCCGCGGCCCCGAGTTCCGTGTCGGCAGGCTGCAGTACGCGGAGATAGGGGATATCGACCCCCCGCTGGCGGCGCTGGTCGGCAGTGGTCTGGCAAGTGACTGCGACACGCTGGATGTCGACACCCTGGGTCGCCTTTTCACCCGTGCTGAGATACGCCAGTGCCATGCGGCCGAGCTGACAGGCCTGCCGCTGCTCAACAAGCCGGCGCTGCTGGCGGCGGTGGCTGAGCTCGGTGAGGCGGACAGCGCGCGTGCGCAGCGGCTGTGTGCGGGCCTCGGCGAGCGCCTGATACGGGTTAACGGGGTCGACACCCTGCAGCTGCTGCAGCTGCTGTTTTTCGGCAACTCCCGCCAGAGCCTGGTGGATTTCGTTCTCAGCGATCTCGGTGTGGCGTCCTACTGGCCTTACGCGCTGTCACGGGAGCAGCGCGTTTTTGCCAGCCGCGATGCGGTAGACGCTTATCGGTGCGTGGACAGTTTGTCCGAGCGCCATGCCGAATGGCAGGAAGGGCGTGACGCCGAGGAACTGGCCGGGCTGGCCGGCGATGCGCTGGACATGGACAGCCACGGCGATGTCGTCGCCCGACGGCTTCACCGGCTGTGGAACAGGATTGCCCGGGATTGCGAGCGCGCCGGCCTGCTGGATACGGCGCTGGAACTCTACGCGCGCAGCGAACAGCACCCGGCGCGCGAACGGCGACTGCGCGTGCTCGAAGCGCAGGGCGCGACACAGGAGGCCCTGGCACTCGCGACGGCAGTACTGGCAGCGCCCTGGTGCGAGGCCGAGCAGGCCGCGGCGTCCACCATTCACCAGCGTCTGTTGCGCCGGGTACACGGCAAACGTATCGCGCGCTCGAGGGACTGCTTCACAACGCGGACGATGCTGCTGCCCGAGGCGCCGGGCAGTGTGGAAAGGGCGGCTGCACGCGCACTCCAGAAAGAGGGCTGGGCGCAGGCAGACCACGTGGAGAATACGCTGTTCAACGGACTGTTCGGCCTCGCATTCTGGGATGAACTGTTCGCGCCGGTGCCGGGCGCTTTTCACCATCCCTTCCAGGCCGGTCCGGCAGACATGTTCAGCAGCGGCTTTGCGGCGCAGCGCCGGCAGGCGCTGGAGCGGCGTCTGCAGCAGCTTGCGGCGTGCGATCTGGAGACAGAGCTGCTGCAGGCCTATGAGCGCTGTGCCGGCTATCAGTGTCGCTGGGTGGAGTGGCGCGCGATGACGCCCGCGCTGCTGCAGCGTGCGACGCGCTGCATACCGTTCCGCCATCTGGTGGCGGTCTGGCGCCGGCTGCTGTTCGATCCGCACGACAACCGCCGCGGCCAGCCGGATCTGGTGGTCCTCGGTGAATATGCCGGGGAATATCAGCTGTGGGAGGTAAAGGGTCCGGGTGATGCGCTGCAGCCGCACCAGCGCCGCTGGCTTAACTACCTGTGCCAGGCAGGCGCGCCTGCGGGCGTGCTCAAGGTGGTGTGGACTGATGCCTGAGATTCGCGTCAGCGTGCGCGAGCTGGCCGCCTTCTGTCACCGCGTGGGCGATCTGGACGCACGCTTCGGACCGGGGCCCACTGCCGCCGAGGGTATCCGCGGGCACCGCGAACTGGCTGCAGACCGGGGGTCCGACTACATCGCGGAATATCCACTGGCAGCAGACTATCACTGCGGCGATATGACTTTACGCCTGCGCGGTCGTGCCGATGGCTACATGCCCTCGGTAGCGATGATCGAGGAGATCAAGACCTGCCGTATCGACCCGGCCCGCCTGCCGGCGGACCTGTCGCGTCTGCACCTGGCCCAGGCACGCCTGTACGCGGCAATGCTGGCCGCCGCCGAGGGGCTCGACGAGGTGCACGTGCGTTTGACCTGGTATGACCTGAATCGCCGCGAGGAATACCCGCTGGACCAGACCTACTGCGCCGCGGAGCTTGCCGCATTCCTCGACAGTTCCTGTGAGCGCTACGCGCGCTGGATGACAACGCGCCGGCGGCATGCCCACGCGCGCGACGCTTCCGTGCGGGCACTCGCGTTCCCCTTTCGCGATTACCGGCAGGGCCAGCGCGACGTCGCCGAGCTGGTTTACAAGTGCGTTCACGGCGGAGGCCAGCTGATGCTCGAGGCACCCACGGGGCTGGGCAAGACGGCGGCGGTGCTGTATCCGGCGCTCAAGAGACTGGCCCACGACTGCCACGATCACGTCGTGTTCTGTACTGCCAAGCACACCGGGCGCGACGCGGCCCAGGACACGCTGGCACACTTCGCCGAGGAGGGTCTGATCGCGACCACACTGACCCTGACGGCGAAGGAGCGCATCTGTTTTTCCCCGGGGCACGCCTGTCGGGCAGACGACTGCCGCTTTGCCCAGGGCTATTACGACAAGCTGCCTGCCGCGCGCGAGCAGGCACTGACGGAGCGCGTATTGACACAGGCTGCCGTCGAGGCCGTGGCCCGGCAGCACGTGCTGTGCCCATACCAGCTGGGGCTGGATCTCCTGCCCTGGGTAGACGTGGCAATTGCCGACCAGCACCACGTCTTCAGTCTGCATGCGGCGGTGACTGCCCGCGCCGCCCAGTCGGCCTCGCGCTGGAGTGTTCTGGTGGACGAGGCGCACAATCTCCCGAAGCGGGCCCGGAGTATGTACAGCGCAACGCTGCCGGGTGATTTCACGGCCGCCCTTGAGGTTCTGCGCGGCGCACCCCGCCGGGCCGTGGCAGCGCTGGATAAGGCGCTGGAAACGCTGCTGCTGTCGCAGATTCCGGACGGCCAGGACTATGCTGTTCTCGACGCACTGCCGGCAGCCCTGCTCGCCCACGTACAGGCGGTGATTGCCGCGATTGCCGAGCAGCTGGCGCAGCCAGGGGCGCCGGCACGCCCGCACCCGGCGGTGCAGGCGCTGTACTTCAATCTGCTGCACCTCGTGCGCCTGTCGGATCTCGCGGCTGATGATTTCTGTTGCGAGCTGCTATCGGAGGACGGCGCGCAGCTGCGCCTTAACTGCATCGACCCCGCGCGTCTGCTCGCCCAGCGCCACGCCGCGCTGCATGCGATAGTCGCATTCTCCGCGACCCTGTCGCCGGCGGGCTGGATGCGCGCCATGCTCGGTCTGGGTGCCGGTGCAGTATTCCGCCGCTGTGCGTCACCCTTCCGGCCCCAGCAGCTGAACGTGAGCATTGCTACCCGCATCGACACGCGACTGCCCCAGCGGGAGCACTCGCGTCCCCGCTTGCTGGCCCGGCTGGCCGACTGGCTGGCGACACAGCCGGGCAACTGCATGGTGTTCTTTCCGTCGTACCGCTATCTTCACGACTGCGTGGCGGATCTGCGCCCCCTGCTGCGCGGCCGACGACTATGGGTCCAGCCTTCACCCGGTACTGTCTCTCCTGCCTCTGCTACCTCGCCGCCGGGCGAGCTGCGCGAACTGCTGCGCACCGAGCGCAACGTCTGCGGCCTCTGTCTGCTCGGCGGCAGCTATAGCGAGGGTATTGATCTGCCCGGCGATCAGCTGGCGTCGGTGGTGCTGGTGGGACCCGGCCTGCCACAGCCGGACCGGGATAACCGACTGCAGCGGGACTATTTCCAGCGCCATCACGGCGATGGCTTCCGCTACGCCTCGCTTTATCCGGCGATGCAGCGGGTCAATCAGTCTCTCGGGCGGGTAGTCAGGGGCACAACGGATTGCGGAGCGGCACTGCTGATCGACGGGCGCTACGCCCAGCCGGCGTACCGCGACCTGCTGTCGGCACACTGGCAGTACCGCGTGCTTCAGGACTGATGCGGTATCAGACCGTGGCGGGAGAGCGATAGCCCGGTTTCGCAAGGGCGAGCTGTACGGTGCCGATAATGCGCTCGCGGAAGCCTCCCTCGCAGTAGCACAGGTAAAATTCCCACATGCGAATAAAGCGATCGTCAAAGCCCATGCTGCGCACGGCGTCCAGCTGGTGCGTGAAGCGCTCGCGCCAGTGCGCCAGCGTCATGGCATAGTCGCGGGTGATGTCGCGCAGGTGGACCATCTGCATGTCGGTATCCTTTGCAACATGGTCTGCCACTACGGCCAGTGATGGCAGGCAGCCGCCCGGAAAGATGTAGCGCTTGATGTAGTCGACGCTGCGCCGGGCACGGTCGTAGCGCTGATCGCTGATGGTGATGGCCTGTATCACCATCTTGCCGGTGTCCTTGAGCAGCCGGCTGCAGCAATTGAAATAACTGCTGTAGAAATCGTGACCTACCGCCTCGATCATCTCGATGGATACCAGTTTGTCGAAGCGCCCCTGAAGATTGCGGTAATCCTCGCATAGCACGGTGATGCGATCCTCCAGCCCCAGCTCACACACACGCGCCTGGGCGTGTTCGTACTGCTCCCGCGAAATAGTCGTAGTGGTGACCCGGCAGCCGTAACGCTGAGCGGCGTATATGGCCATACCGCCCCATCCCGTGCCAATCTCCATCAGGTGGTCGTCGGCCTTCAGCTCCAACTGCTGGCAGATGGTGTCCAGCTTATCGATGGCGGCCTGCTCAAGACTGACATCGCTGCCCTCGAAAACGGCCGAGGAGTACATCATGGTCGGATCCAGGAAGAGCCGGAAAAAATCGTTGCCGAGATCGTAGTGGGCGGAAATATTGCGTTTTGAGCCCTCGTGAGTATTGCGGTTGATCGTGTGTGCCAGCCGCAGTCCGAGCCGGGTATACCAGTGCTGTCGGGCTTCCATAACCTCCATCATGCCCAGGTTGGCGCTGAACAGGCGGGTGACCTCGGTGAGGTCGG
>JBHEPQ010000224.1:0-25128 GCA_046260215.1 Chromatocurvus sp. | reverse complement strand
CAATACCGCCGCCCATGATGCCGGCACCCAGCACCGCGGCCCGCTCCACCTTGCGATCGGCCTGCTTTTCCCAGCCCTTGGCTTTCTTTGCCAGCAGCTGGTCGCCCAGGAACACGCCGACCAGCGCCGCGGCGGCGGGCGTCATGGCGAGCTCGACAAAGCCCTCGGCCTCGACCGCCAGGGCGCCCTGCAGGTCCTTGCTGCGCGCCTGTTCGATCACGTCGACGGCCTTGATCGGTGCCGGGTAGTTCTTGCCCGCCTGCTGCTGCACCATCGCCTTCATGGTGAAGAAAGCCATGGTTGCCTCGGTGTCGTTCATCGGCAGCGGACTGCGCTTGGCTTCGCGTCGCGCTGCGTAATCCAGCTTGCCGTCGGCCGCGCTTTGCAGAACGCTCAGCGCCACGTCGCGCAGTTCGTTGTGGGCGGCAACTGCATCCACGGCGCGGACTTTGAGTGCCGTATCGGCAGTCTGTTCCTGGCCGGTAGTAATCCAGGTCACGGCCTCGTCGACGCCGATCAGCCGCGGCAGACGCACGGTTCCGCCCCAGCTGGGCAGAATGCCGAGCTTGGTTTCCGGCAGGCCGATCTTTGCCTGGTCGCTCATGACCCGGAAGTCACAGGCCAGGCACACTTCCAGACCACCGCCCATGGCGTAGCCGTTAATGGCGACACAGGTGGGAAAGGGGAGGTTTTCCAGGCGGTTGAAGTTGCCGTTGTTGACGGCAGTGAACTTGAGGATCTGTTCCTTGCCGGCGCCAAACATGGCGGTGAATTCGGTGATGTCGGCACCGACGACGAATACGGGCTTGCCGCTGGTGACCAGCAGGCCGCGCAGCTTATCTTCCTTTTCGATGGCATCGAGGGCGGCAGTCAGATCAGTGACCGTCGCGTTGTCGAACTTGTTGACTGACTCGCCCTGCAGGTTGAATGTCAGTTCGGCGAAGTCGCCGTCCAGTCGGGTAACGGTCAGTGCATCACTCTGGTAAATCATGAGCAGTTCCTGTGGCGGGTACGGTGGATGCCGACCATTGCAATCGCCGGCGCGAAAAACGACCGTCAGTGTAGCGATTTCCGTGCCTGCTGTGAATTTACCGGCGTGTTCTGCCTGTGTGCGCCTGCCGAGAACCGCGGCGGACGCGGCTGGGTTTCAGGCGTCACGATCGGCTAGCAGCAGCGCCTCCATGAGCGCCTTCTGGGCATGCAGGCGGTTCTCGGCTTCCTCCCATATTACGCTACCTGGTGAATCCATCAGCTCGGCGCTGATTTCCTCACCCCGGTGTGCGGGCAGGCAGTGCAGGTACATCGCATCGCTGGCGGCATGGCTCATCAGTTCGGCGTTGACCTGGTAGGGCGTGAAACGCTCGATCCTGGCGGCCTGTTCGTCTTCCTGTCCCATCGACGCCCAGACATCGGTGACGATCAGATCGGCATCACGCGCCGCCAGAGCCGGGTCATGCATCAGCGCAACACGATCACTGTTGGCCTCGAGCAGGTCTTTTCTCGGCTCATAACCCGGAGGGCAGGCGATGCGCAGGGCGAAATCGAAGCGTCGGGCTGCATTGATGTAGGACTGGCACATATTATTGCCGTCGCCGACCCAGCATACCGTGCGGCCGGCGATCGGGCCCCGCCGTTCAATCCAGGTCTGCATGTCGGCCAGGAGCTGGCAGGGATGGAAATCGTCCGTGAGCGCATTGATGACGGGAACCGACGAGTGGGCGGCGAAGCGCTTTACGATATCGTGGCCAAAGGTGCGGATCATGACCAGGTCGACCATCGAGGAAATCACCCGCGCCGAATCTTCAATCGGCTCGCCGCGGCCGAGCTGCGTGTCCTGGGGCGAGAGGAACATGGCATGGCCTCCCAGCTGCGCCATGCCGGCCTCGAAGGATACCCGTGTGCGGGTGGACGACTTGGCGAACACCATGGCGAGCACGCGTCCGGGAAACTGCCGCTGGTCCGCGCCCTCGCGGTGCTCGCGTTTCATGCGGATCGCGCGCTCGATGATCGCGAGCAATTCGTTCGACGAAAAATCCAGCAGAGTCAGAAAGTGTTGGCTTGGCATGATAATCAGCCGTCCCTGGCGATGTGCCTGTCATGAAATTTCCGGATAATCCGCCCCACGCCCGCGCCGAGCGCGTCTGCCTGCTCATCGCTGAGGATCAGCGGCGGCAGCAGCCGTACCGTGTTGCCCGCGGTGACATTCAGCAGAATACGTTCATTCAGCGCCTGCTGCATGAGCTCGGCGCAGGGGGCCACGAGTTCCACGCCCAGCATCAATCCGCGGCCGCGCAGGTCGATAATGGCATCGTTGCCAGCTTCTGCTCGCAGGGCCCCGCAGATCCGTTCACCGAGGCGGGTCGCCCTGTGATAGAGGTTTTCGTTCTCCAGTGTGTCGATGACGGCCTGGGCCGCGGCACAGGCGAGGGGGTTGCCGCCGTAGGTTGAGCCGTGGTGGCCGGCCGCGAAAACGCTTGCGGCCCTGCCACGGGCGAGGCAGGCGCCGATGGGTACGCCGTTGCCGAGACCCTTGGCGGTGGTAACCACGTCGGGCAGCAGGTCCAGACCCTGGTAGGCGAAGAAATGGCCGGTACGGCCGTTTCCGCTCTGCACCTCATCCAGCATCAGCAGCCAGTCATGGTCGCTGCAGAACTGGCGCAGCGCGTGAAGATACTGTTTGTCCAGAGGGCGAATCCCGCCCTCACCCTGTATCGGTTCAACGAGGACCGCGACCACGTCCGGGTTGTTGCGTGCGATGCTGTGCACCGCTTCCATGTCATCGCGCGGCGCACGTAGGAAACCGGAGACCAGTGGTTCGAATCCGGCCTGGATGTTGCGGTTGCCCGTAGCGCTCAGCGTTGCCATTGTGCGGCCGTGGAAGGCATCCTCGAGCACAACGATTTTCGGTTGTTCAATGTCCCGCTGGTGTCCATACAGGCGTGCCAGCTTGATGGCTGCCTCATTGGCTTCGGCGCCGGAGTTGCAGAAAAAGGCCCGCTCCATCCCGGCGACCCGCGTCAGGGTTTCGGCGAGCCGCTCCTGTGCGGCAATGTGGTAGTAATTGGAAGTGTGCAGGATTCGCCCCGCCTGGTCGCGAATGGCCTCGGTCACGGCGGGATGGGCATGTCCGAGATTGGTAACGGCGATACCGCACAGTCCATCAAGATAGCGGTCGCCCCGGGTGTCATGCAGGTAAGCGCCCTGGCCGTGATCGAACGTGACAGGCAGTGGGGCGTAGGTGGCCATCAGGCTGGTCATGTGAGTTGCTCATCTCTGCGTGGGCGCGCTTTACGGCGCGCAGAATGGAAGACGGCAGCCCTGCGGCTGCCGTAGGCTGGGGAATATAGCGACTGCGGTCCACGTTGACAATCTTGCTGGTGCGCCGTCTCGCTGGGCGACATCTCGCTGGTGTGTACGCTGGTCCGGGTTCATGAATCACCGGGATATCCCGACACCCCCGCGACATTCGCGTAATAACCGACTAAAATAGTCAGGCAAGTTCGATGCGTCCTTGGGCGCATCGACACATCAGCAACCCGAGAACGAGAGCGAGGAACCCTATGGATATCATGGACCAGATCAAGGAGCAGGTAGAAGGGAACACCATCCTGCTGTATATGAAGGGATCACCGAATCAGCCGCAGTGCGGTTTTTCTGCCCGTACCGTACAGGCGCTCATGGCCTGTGGCGAGAAATTTGCCTATGTGGACGTTCTGGCAAACCAGGATGTGCGCAGCAACCTTCCTAAATACGGCAACTGGCCAACTTTTCCCCAGCTCTGGGTCAAGGGCGAATTGATCGGTGGCTGCGACATTATTGCGGAAATGCATGAGAGTGGAGAACTTGAAACACTGATAAAGGAAGCGGCAGCATCGCAGGCCGTGTCCTGATGCAGCACATGTGGGGTCAGGTCAGTGCACTGACCCCGGCTTTGCAGATCAGGCGGGTTTGACGCTCTGCGTAGCGGTCTGCAGGTAATTCTGCAGTCCGAGTCTGTCGATCAGGCCGACCTGCGTTTCCAGCCAGTCAATGTGCTCTTCCTCGGACGCCAGGATGTCGGCAGCAAGATCGCGGGAGGGATAGTCTCCTACACTTTCGCAGCAGGCAACGGTCGCCTTGAGGTCCTTGTGCGCTATTTCCTCCAGTTTGAGGTCGCACTGGATCATTTCCGGTACGTTTTCCCCAATCAGTAATTTACCCAGATCCTGCAGATTGGGCAGCCCCCCCAGGAAGAGAATGCGCTCGACCAGTCGATCGGCGTGTTTCATCTCATCAATGGATTCATGGTACTCATGATCGGCCAGATCCGTCAGCCCCCAATCCTTGTACATTTTGGCGTGCAGGAAATACTGGTTGATGGCGACCAGCTCGTTGCCGAGTATGCGGTTCAGGTGTTCAATGACGCTTGTGTCGCCTTTCATGTATGGGGTCCTCCGGTGGACGCTGTCGGTAACGGCTTGCTGGTCTCGTTCCCGGTTACGGTATCAGAATACCGGACAGTGTAATGAGATATCACAGAGTAAGCCAGTGGCGGGCATTTAGAGTGGCTCGCATTAGAGTGGCTGGCGTTAAAGGCTCTGGTCACGAGCCGGAAGTGTCATAGCCTGTTAAACGCAGGATTCCTGAAATGTGGATCGGGATGCAGGGTCTGCCCGGGCACCGGGCTGACCTCAGGCCGCAGCACAACTCTCTGCCGCGTAAAAAAGAGGGGGTGCCGACGCGTCCCGTGCCGCAAGTATTTCCGCCAGCACGGCGCTGGCGGTGTCGCTGCACTGGCCGCATTGGCTGGCAACGCCGAGTTCGACCTGGAGAGCATCCAGCGATGTTATGCCGTCGCTGGCGGCATGGCGGATTTGGCTATCAGTGATACCGTTACAGAGGCAGACAAACATAACATCTCCAGAGCGGGAACCAACGTTAAGCGAAAGGTTAGTACAAATGAGAACTATTGTCAAAACAATTTTTTGCCGCCAGACTCATCGCAGGGGTGCCCGCCACGGGGGTGCCCGCCACGGGGATGCCCGCCACGGGAGTGCCCGCCACGGCGCTGAGGTATACTGGGAGATGGGATTCAACAGACAGGTTAGATCACACAACTCATGACTATCGAGCACTACATGCGCGCGACCGGTGAAGCCGCCCGGGAGGCATCGCGCTATGTCGCCGCCGCTTCTACGGCACAGCGCAATGCAGCGCTGCTGGCGATGCGCGATGCAATTGAGGCAGGGCGGGATGCCATCGCCAGCGCCAACGCTGAGGACCTGGCTGAGGCGGAGGGTGCTGGACTGTCGCCGGCCCTGCGCGACCGTCTTGCTCTGACGCCCGCGCGTATCGACGCCATGCTGGCCGGTCTCGGCGAGGTCGAGGCGCTGCCTGATCCGATTGGCGAAATCACCGACCTCTCTGCCCGGCCGTCCGGTATTCGTGTGGGTCGCATGCGGGTACCTCTCGGTGTAATCGGCATCATTTACGAGAGTCGTCCCAATGTCACGGTAGAGGCAGCTGCCCTGTGCCTGAAGTCCGGAAACGCCTGTATTCTGCGGGGCGGCTCCGAGTCCCTGCGCTCGAATGCCGCTATCGCCGCTTGTGTTGCCCGGGGTCTGGCTGAGGCGGGCCTGCCAGAAAGCGCCGTACAGGTCGTTGACACCCCGGATCGCGCGGCCGTTGGCCACCTCATCAGCATGCCGGCGTTTGTCGATGTAATCGTGCCCCGGGGCGGGAAAGGTCTTATCGAACGTATCAACGCCGAGGCCCGTGTCCCCGTGATCAAGCATCTGGACGGCATATGCCACGTTTACGTTGACACCGGTGCTGACCTCGATATGGCCGAGGCCATCGCCATCAACGCCAAGACGCATCGCTACGGCACCTGCAATAGCATGGAAACGCTTCTGGTGGCGGAAACAGAGGCGGGTACCCTGCTGCCTCGCCTCGCCCGGGCCTTCGCCGAGGCTGGCGTCGAATTGCGCGGCTGCGCGCGGAGCATGGCCTATCTGCCGGGCGCTACGCTCGCTGCGGAGTCAGACTGGAGCACGGAATACCTGGCGCCGATTCTGTCGGTGTGTGTCGTCAGCGACATGCACGCCGCGGTCGACCACATACGCCGCTATGGCTCCGGCCACACCGACGCTATCGTCACCCGGGATCACGGGCGCGCCATGGGTTTCCTGCGCGATGTCGATTCCAGCTCCGTGATGATCAATGCCTCGACGCGTTTTGCCGATGGTTTTGAATACGGACTGGGCGCGGAAATCGGTATTTCGACCGACAAGCTGCACGCCCGCGGCCCTGTCGGCCTGCACGGCCTGACCTCGCAGAAATACGTGGTTTTAGGGAATGGGCAGGTGCGCGCGTGACGGGTGCGGCGCGTTCCGGCGGCGTCGCCATTTTCGGGGGTACGTTCAACCCGATACACCACGGACATCTTCGCTCCGCTGTGGAACTGCCGGAGCATCTGCCGGTTGCCGGGTTGCGCTTCATGCCCTGTGCGCTGCCGCCTCATCGGGAGCCGCCCGGTATCAGCGCGCGCCAGCGGGCGGCCATGATTGAGCTGGCCATCGAGGGCGAATCCCGACTGAGCTGTGACATTCGGGAACTCGAGCGCAGTGGCCTGTCCTATACAATAGACAGTCTGTGCTCGCTGCGACAGGAAATCGGACCCCGGCGAAGCCTCATCCTCGTGATGGGCTGTGATGCACTGCTTGGGCTCGATCACTGGCATCGCTGGCAAGAGCTGCTGCAACACTGTCATATCGTCGCCATCGCCCGCCCCGGTTGGGAATGGCCCACCCGGGGCGAGCTGGCCGACTACCTCGCCTCGCGTCGGGTCACAGCAGAGACGCTTTCGCAGGCGCCGGCGGGTGGCGTTTGCACTGTGTCTCTGCGGCCTCTGCCGATTTCCGCGACGGAGATTCGCAGCCTGTTACAATCCGGCCTGTCCGCACGTTATCTGGTGCCGGATGCTGTGCACACATACATTCACCAACACAGTCTTTACAGACAGCGAGGCGACGATTGTCAGGACAAGTGATATTACCGGGACAGGGTGCGGCATGACGGCCGATACAGCAGACTCGACCGAGCAGCTGAAAGCGCTGGTCATTGAAGCCCTGGAGGACCTCAAGGCCGTTAATCTGGCCAGCATCGATGTCCGCGGTCTTACCGACGTCATGGACTGGATGATCGTCGCCAGTGGGAATTCGAACCGACACGTGAAATCGCTGGCAGACAACGTCAGTGTCGAGGCAAAGACTGCGGGCTTCCTGCCGCTTGGCGTCGAAGGCATGGATGCCGGTGAGTGGGTGCTGGTGGACCTCGGTGACGTTGTCGCTCATATCATGCTGCCGGCGACCCGGGATTTCTACGACCTCGAACGACTCTGGCTCGATCCCCGGCCCGCTTCCTGATGCAGCTCACGGTGCATTCGGTGTGCGGCAGGCTGCCCGCCTGGGTCTCCGCCGGTGTGGAAGAGTACCAGCGTCGGCTGCCGCGGGAGCTGAATCTGGTGTGGCGCGATCTGCCGCTGGCGCGCAGAACCCGCAGCAGCAAACCGCAGAGGCTGCGTGAACAGGAGGGCGAGCAGCTGTTGAAGGGTCTTTCGGCCGACGATACGCTTATTGCGCTGGATGTCCGGGGTCAGGCACTGGCCACCGAAGCCCTGGCCGAGTCGCTTCAGGCCTGGCAGATGAGTGGCTGCGGTGTCAGTTTCCTGATCGGTGGTCCGGATGGTCTGTCGTCGCCGTGCCTGCAGCGTGCCGGGCAGACATGGTCCCTGGGCAGATTGACGCTACCGCACCCGCTGGTGCGTGTAGTGCTTGCGGAGCAGCTATACAGGGCGTGGACCATCATCGCGGGGCACCCTTACCATCGCGGGTAACGGGATGCTTGCATAAGCGCGGCCATGGCACAGTTCATTACATTAAAGGATACGGCCAGGGAGTTGCGCGTCTACGGCGCGAGAACCGTGGTCGCCCTGATCGTCACCACTATCGCCCTGATCCTGGTGTTTGGTCGCTATTTCAGCCTGCAGGTCACGGATTTCGAAGCCTATCGTACACAGTCCGAACGCAACCGGGTGCAGCTGCAGGCGCTGCCGCCCAAGCGCGGATTGATCTATGACCGCAACGGAACACTGCTGGCAGATAATCGACCCAGCCATACGCTTTCGGTGATCCCGGAACGCGTCGGTGACATCGATGCCACGCTGCAGCGACTCGGCGGACTCATCGATCTGTCGGCCGACGATGTCACCGAGTTCCGCCGTAAGCTGGAGCGCCGTCGTCCCTACGATGCAATACCGCTGCGGTTTCAACTCAGCGAGGAAGAGCAGGCGCGTGTCGCGGTCAATCGGCACGGACTGCCCGGTGTCGTTGTTGAGGCACAGCTGCTCAGGCACTATCCCTATGGCGAAATGCTGGCGCATGTGCTCGGCTACGTTGGTCGCATCAACGAGAATGAGCTTGAAACCCTGGATTCGACGGATTATCGCGGCACCTTTCATATCGGCAAGGTCGGTGTCGAGCACTATTACGAGGACAGGTTGCACGGCGAAGTCGGCTACCAGAACGTCGAAACCAATGCCCACGGTCGCGTACTGCGGGTGCTGGACCGCTTCGCCCCCGAGCCCGGCGACAATATTTTCCTGTACCTCGACCTCGATCTGCAGCGCATAGCCGTGCAGGCTCTCGGCGACCAGCGTGGTGCTATCGTGGCTATCGATCCCGCCACCGGCGGCGTGCTCGCGATGGCCTCCACACCGGCCTATGATGGCAACCTTTTCGTAAACGGCATCAGCAGCCGGGCTTACGCGGCGCTCAGGGACTCGCCGGATGTGCCGCTTTTCAATCGTGCGGTGCAGGGCCAGTATCCCCCGGGCTCCACGGTCAAGCCGCTGATGGCCCTCGCCGGACTTCAGGCGGAGCTGATCACGCCGGAGACCACGGTGCCTGATCCGGGCTGGTACCGGCTGCCCGGGAGCTCGCGTCGCTACCGCGACTGGACGCTGAGCATACGTGGGACCGGGCATGCACCGGAAGTGGATCTCAACATGGCGATTGCGGAGTCCTGCGATGTGTATTTCTACGACCTGGCGCGCCGTCTTGGTATCGACCCCATGCACGATTACCTTGCGCCCTTCGGCCTCGGCAGTCGCACCGGGGTTGACACCACGGGAGAGCGCGGCGGCGTGCTGCCCTCGTCTCGCTGGAAGCGACAGGCCCTGAATCAGGTGTGGTATCCCGGCGAGACTCTGAGTGCCGGAATCGGTCAGGGGTACATGCTGGCCACGCCGCTTCAGCTGGCGGTGGCGACCGCGACTGTGGCAAACCGGGGACAGTTTCACACGCCCCGGCTGGCACGTCGGATAGCCGCTGATGAACCCGAAACACCGGTTCCCCATTACATTGATGCGGCGCCCGAGCACTGGGAGTCGATTTTCCGGGGGATGCGCGATGTGGTTCACGGCGCCCGCGGCACGGCGCGGAGCATTGGCCGTGGGCTGACTTATGACATGGCCGGCAAGACCGGCACGTCCCAGGTTATCGGTATCGCCCAGGATGCGGTCTACGATGAGGACGCGGTCGCCGAGCGCCACCGTCATCATGGGCTTTTCATCGCGTTTGCCCCGGTCGAGACGCCGGAAATCGCGGTGGCGGTCATTGTCGAAAACGGCGGGGGTAGTTCAGCAGCGTATCCGCTAGCGCGATCGGTGATCGACGCCTGGCTTACGCGAGAGGGGGCGTGATGGGCTATCGCTATGGGTGACTGCGTTACCGCTATGGGTGACTACGGTGGGTGAATACGGTGGATGACTACGGTGGGTGACTACGTCCGACAGATGCCGGACTCAGACGCCGGCTTTGCCAGCGCTCCCGGTGCCGCCCGACGACTGGGTGTCGACCTGCCACTGTTGTTTCTGCTTGTGCTCCTGGCCGCGTTTGGCCTCGTGGTTCTGTATAGTGCGGCTGGCCAGGATGTAGATGTTGTCACCCGGCAGGCCAGGTTCTTCCTGATAGGTCTTGCGGTCATGCTGGCGGCTGCGCAGATTTCGCCCGTACGCTATCGGCGCTGGGCGCCCTGGCTATATCTGCTGAGTGTGTTGCTGTTGCTGGGTGTCATGTTCTTCGGTGTCGGGGCCAAGGGTGCCCAGCGCTGGCTGAGCATTGCCGGATTTCGCTTTCAGCCGTCCGAGATCATGAAGCTGGTGATGCCGATGATGGTCGCGTGGTACCTTGCGGAGCGGTCCCTGCCGCCCCGGCCCTGGCATGCGCTGGGCTGCCTGTGCATTATCATGCTGCCAGGGGTTCTTATTCTACGCCAGCCGGATCTCGGGACGGCATTGCTGATCATTGCCAGTGGACTGTTCGTGATCTTCATGGCCGGCATCGGCTGGCGCTACCTCCTGGGCGTGCTGGTGTTCGCTATCGCCTCCGCCTGGCCCATGTGGATCCTGGTTCTGGAGGATTATCAGAAGCAGCGTATCCTGACCATGCTCAATCCGGAGAGTGACAAGCTGGGCGCGGGCTGGAACATTATCCAGTCGAAGACGGCGATCGGCTCCGGGGGCTGGCACGGCAAGGGCTGGCTGCAGGGCACGCAATCCCGGCTCGACTTCCTGCCGGAAAGCCATACCGATTTCATCATAGCGGTGCTTGCCGAGGAATTCGGTTTGCGTGGTGTTATCTTGCTTATGAGCCTGTATCTGCTTATTCTCTTTCGAGGTTTGTGGATCGGCATGCATGCCCAGAGCACCTTCGGCAGGTTGCTTGCCGGCAGCATCACGCTTACCTTCTTTGTCTACGTATTTGTTAATATGGGGATGGTATCGGGGCTGCTGCCGGTGGTCGGTGTACCCTTGCCCCTGGTCAGTGCGGGCGGGACTTCCCTGGTGACACTCATGGTGGCATTCGGACTGCTCATGGCGATTGGTGCAGAGCGGCGTGTAATAGGCCAGTAGCGGCAATCATCGCCTCGGCTCAGGATAAGAAAATGACGTTTACGCATGACGACAGGCTCACCCTTCGACGCTGGTTCCTGGTATGCGTCCTACTGGCATTCGTGGCTGCCTGTGCAGAAGGCCAGAACTACGCGTCGCATCCCGCCATGCTGGCGTTTACAGAGCGACTCGTGGACGAGGATGGATTTGAGCGTGAGGAGCTCGAGCGCCTGTTCGCCGCCGCCGAGCGACAGGACAGCATTCTCGAGGCGATTGCCAGGCCTGCGGAGAAAACCAAGCCGTGGCACGAGTACCGGCAGATCTTTGTCACCGACAAACGGACGCGGCAGGGTGTCGCGTTCATGCGCAAGCATGGCGAGACCCTGGCGCGCGCGCAGACCGAAACCGGTGTCCCGGCGTCCATCATCGCCGCCATTCTCGGCGTCGAAACCTTTTACGGGCGGATCACGGGCAGTTACCGCGTGGTCAATGCGCTGGCAACGCTGGCTTTTGATTACCCGCCCCGTTCCGACTTTTTTACCCGGGAACTGCGCCACTTTTTAATACTGACCCGGGAGCAGGGTCTGGAGCCGCTGGCGCTGAAAGGCTCCTACGCTGGCGCCATGGGCTACGGCCAGTTCATGCCAAGCAGCTACCGCAGCTACGCGGTAGATTTTGATGGTGATGGGAGCGTCGATATCTGGGATAACCCTGTGGACGCCATTGGCAGTGTTGCCAATTATCTCAAGCAACACGGCTGGCGCCCCGACGAAAATATCATCCTGCCTGCGCGCAGGTCCGGCGGGATCCCCGACAGCTGGATTAATGCGGGCCTCAAACCGGAGCGAAGTCTGGCGCAGTTAATTGCCGCGGGTCTTGAGCCGCTGGGTGATGCACCGGATGACGCCCTGGCCACCGGCCTGGCCATGCAGGGAGATGAGGATATCGAGTACTGGATCGGACTGCACAATTTTTATGTGATTACGCGCTATAACCACAGCGCCATGTACGCGTTGTCGGTGTATCAGCTTAGCCAGCGTTTACAGGCGGAGTTGGGCGAGTGACGCAACTCTGGATCGTAGGCTGTTTGCTTATGGTCGGTCTTGGCGGCTGCACCGGTTCAGAACCGCGGCCGGCATGGCAGGATGACGCGGCGCCCGCAAAAACGATTGCGCCAGCACAGGTGCCCGACGCCGTACCACGACCGGACCCGATTCTGCGTGCCGGTAATACCAGCCCCTACGAGGTGGCGGGCGTGGAGTACACGGTACTGTCCACCGCCAGTGGTTATCGTGAGGACGGTGTTGCGTCCTGGTACGGCACCAAATTTCACGGTCGCAAAACGTCCAATGGCGAGGACTACGATCTGTACCTGCCAACGGCGGCCCACCGCAGACTGCCGATTCCCTCTTATGCGCGGGTGACCAATCTCGACAACGGTAAATCCATGATCGTTCGGGTCAATGATCGCGGGCCTTTTCATGCAGAGCGGCTTATTGACCTGAGTTATGCGGCGGCGGTCCGGCTGGGTTTTGTTAACCGGGGCACGGCACCCGTCCGGGTAGAGGCTCTGGAAATTGCCGGAGTCGACGATCGGCGTGACAGCGTAGGGCGGTACCGTTATCTTCAGCTGGGTGCATTCGCGAGTCCCGCCGCCGCGGACAACCTTCGCGCGGCGGTTGCTGAGGTGGTCCCCGTACCGGTGACCGTGTCGCCGGTGGAAATGTCCGGCAAGCGGCTCAATCGGGTACGGGTTGGACCGCTCGCCGACGGCAGACAATTGAGCCAGGTGCGGCAATTGCTGCTGACCCGTGGCTTCAGCCCGGGCCAGGCACTGCCCTGACGTCCGGCCGCGGGCCCGTTTCTTTTGTTGCCTCTGGGCATGCGTTACCATGCGTCTTCTTTAGTATAGACCGGTTTTTTTGATGCGCCTTCTTGTCTGCTCCGTACTTCTTCTGCTCGTCCCGGTTGTCGGTGCGCAGCCTATCGTGCCCTCGCCCCCCCAGGTTGCAGCGGATGCCTTCATTCTCATGGATGCGCGCACGGGCTTGGTAATAGCCCAGGAAAATGCCGACATTCAGCTGCCCCCGGCCAGTCTCACCAAGCTGATGACCAGCTACGTCTTTGCCAACGAGATCAGCGAGGGGCGTCTCAGCCGCGACGATACAGTGGTGATCAGCGAGAATGCCTGGTCCCAGAATCCGTTGTTTACCGGTTCTTCCCTGATGTGGATAGAGCCGGGGATGGTGGTCAGTATCGCTGACCTCGAACGCGGTATTGTCATCTCCTCGGGCAACGATGCCACTGTTGCGGTGGCCGAGCATATCGCCGGGAGTGAGAGCGCTTTTGCGGCGCTGATGAATCGCCACGCCGAAACGCTGGGCATGGATCAATCACATTTCGTCAACTCCCATGGTCTTCCTCATCCGGAGCATCTGACCTCAGCTCGCGATCTGGCGACGCTGTCGGCCGCCATTATCCAGCGCTTTCCCGATCATTACTCGCGTTATTCCGAGCGCGATTACACGTTCAACGACATTCGTCAGTACAACCGCAATCGGCTGCTCAACCAAGACCCGTCGGTGGACGGATTGAAGACAGGGTATACCCGTGAGGCCGGTTATGGTCTGGTCGCGTCGGCAAAGCGTGGTGACATGAGACTGGTGTCTGTCGTTATGGGAACCCGCAGCACGACGGTGCGCCAGAACGAGACCCGCGGCCTGCTCAACTACGGATTCCGTTTTTATGAGACCGTACCGCTGCTTGCCGCGGGTGCGGAACTCGACAAGCCCCGCATCTGGAAAGGAGGACAGGACCACGTTTCGGTAGGCGTTACCGATGAGCTGGTGCTGACCCTGCCCCGCGGCAAGCGGCGGGATCTTCAGCAGCAGATAGTGCTGGAGGAAGATATCCTGGCCCCCCTTGTGGTTGGTGATGTGGTCGGGCAGCTCACGCTGATGCTTGATGGCGACATCCAGCATCAGGTGCCGGTGGTCGCACTCGAGCCTGTGGAGGCGGGTGGGTTCCTTGCAGGTCTGTGGGATACGTGGCTCATGTGGATTGCCCGTATCTTCGGCGCCTGAGGCTGGCATGTCGGCGCAGGAACCGCCAAAAATTGAATTCCCCTGCGAGTACCCGATAAAGGTCATCGGCCGGCGGACGGAGTCATTCCAGTCCGTGGTTATTGCCGTGTTCGAACGCTACGCACCGGGCTTTGACCACGCGGCGATTGCCGTGCGTGACAGTCGCAAAGGAACATTTGCCACCATTACGGTGACGATAACCGCCACCGGGGAAGAGCAGCTTCGAGCGTTGCATCGTGATCTTATGGCCACCGGCCTGGTGCAGATGGTGCTGTGAATCTGCCACCGTTGATGCTGCGGCGGCTCGGCGAGGTCGACTACGCACTTGCACTTGAGCGCATGCGCGAGTTCACCCGTGACCGCAACGATCAAACCCCCGATGAGCTGTGGCTACTTCAGCATCCCCCGGTATTCACGCAGGGGCAGGCCGGTCGTCCTGAGCATCTGCTGGCGACCGGATCCATACCCGTGGTGCAGGTGGATCGGGGTGGTCAGGTCACCTATCACGGTCCCGGGCAGTGGGTGGTTTATCTGATGATAGATCTGCGTCGTCGTTGTGTTGGCGTTCGCGTGCTGGTGGGGCGCATCGAAAGCGCTATTGTGGAAACGCTGCGGCAGTATGGCATTGAGGCATCCCCAGATGCCGCCCGCCCGGGTGTCTATGTGTGTGGCGACAAGATTGCCTCGCTGGGTCTGCGTGTTCGCCGCGGCTGCAGTTATCACGGTATGGCGCTGAATGTTGATATGAATCTGGAGCCGTTCTCCCGCATCAACCCCTGTGGCCATGCCGGTCTGGGCGTGACCAGCATGGCGCAGCTGCAGCCGGATACTGACATCGACATGGGCGACGTGGGGGAGTGCCTGCTTGGGAACCTGCAGCGGGAGCTGGGCTGAAGATAACCCGACCGGTGCGGCCCGACCTGTGCGGCCCAACCTGCGCGGCCCGACCTGTGCGGCCCGACCTGTGCGGCCCGACCTGTTAGCGTTGGCTCTGTTACACTGCGCGCCTCGCCGGGGCCACCCGGGTAATCAACCTCTTAACAGGAAAGTCAGTCGCACCATGAATGATAGTGTCGTGCAGCAGGATGTCGCGAAACGTCGGACGTTCGCCATCATCTCACACCCGGACGCCGGCAAGACCACAATGACCGAGAAGCTGCTGCTGCTTGGCAGCGTGATTCAGACCGCGGGTATGGTGAAGGGCAAGCGCGGTCCCAGCGCAACGTCCGACTGGATGACCATGGAGCAGGAGCGCGGTATCTCCGTCACCTCTTCTGTGATGCAGTTTCCCTATCGGGATCGTATGGTCAACCTGCTGGATACCCCCGGCCACGAGGATTTTTCCGAGGATACCTATCGTACGCTGACGGCGGTGGATTCTGCGCTGATGGTGATTGATGGCGCCAAGGGCGTGGAAGATCGCACCATCAAACTGATGAATGTCTGTCGTCTGCGCGACACACCCATCATCAGTTTTGTGAACAAGATGGATCGCGATATCCGCGATCCGATCGAACTATTGGACGAGATCGAATCGGTCCTGGGTATTGAGGCGGCGCCCATCAATTGGCCAGTGGGCATGGGCGTGGATTTTCGCGGTGTCTACAACCTGTATGAAGACACGCTTACGGTCTATGAGCCCGGGCATAATGCCGAGCTGTTCGAGTCGCGGCAGATAGAGCGCCTCGACAGCGATGGCGCCCGCGATCTACTTGGAGACGAATACGACGCTTTCCGCGACGAGATAGAACTGGTGCGCGGCGCCAGTCACGAATTCGACGAGGCGGCGTTTCTGGCGGGCAGGCTGACGCCAGTATTCTTCGGTACCGCACTCGGCAACTTCGGTGTGCGGGAAATGCTCGACAGGTTCGTTGACTGGGCCCCGCCGCCGCTGGAGCGCGAGGCCAACCAGCGTGTTGTCGCAGCGGCGGAGCCCGGCTTTACCGGTTTCGTGTTCAAGATTCAGGCAAACATGGATCCGCGGCACCGCGATCGCATCGCCTTCATGCGCGTCTGTTCCGGTTGCTACAGCAAAGGTATGAAAATGCGCCACGTGCGCCTGGGCAAGGACGTGAAGATTGCGGATGCCGTAACCTTTAAGGCCGGAGAGCGCTCCCTGGTCGAAGAGGCAGTCGCCGGCGACATCATCGGCCTTCACAACCACGGCACAATCCAGATCGGCGACACCTTTACCGGTGGTGAAGATCTGCAGTTCATTGGTATCCCGCACTTTGCCCCGGAGCTGTTTCGCCGCATCCGCCTGCGTGACCCGATGAAATCCAAACAGCTGCAGAAGGGCCTGCAGCAGCTTTCCGAGGAGGGCTCGACGCAGGTCTTCTCGCCACTCAATTCGTCAGATCTGGTTGTCGGCGCGGTCGGCCAGCTGCAGTTCGATGTCGTCGCTTATCGCCTCAAGGACGAGTACAAGGTGGAAGCGCTTTATGAGCCCGTGAATGTGTACACGGCACGCTGGATTCACTGCTCCGATCCGCGCAAGCTGGAGGAGTTCCGTAAGAAGGCCGCCGATGATCTCTCTCTTGACGGTGGCGGCTATCTCACCTTCCTCCCGCCAACCCGGGTAAAGCTGGCCGTCATGGAAGAGCGCTGGCCCGACATCGAATTCAAGGCAACGCGAGAACACTGAGCGCTGCGAGCTCGTCAGCCGCCCTGGATAGAAGGCTTTCGAGACCATGCGAGGCATGGATGGTGGGGGCGGCCTCCCGCAGCCTGAGCCCTCATGGATGAGTACACGGCGTGTCTCGAAAGCCTTCTATCCAAGGTGGAAAACTGGTCAACGATAAGCGAATCGCAATAGGGGCTAGAGTAGCGCTTCGATGTCCTTGCGCAGGTCCTCGGGCTTGGCCGTCGGGGCGTAGCGCTTGACGATTTCGCCCTCGCGATTGATCAGGAACTTGGTGAAATTCCATTTGATACGCTCACTGCCCAACGCACCGGGTGCCTTTTTTTTCAGGTGCTGGAACAGGGGATCGGCATCGCTGCCGTTGACCTCTATCTTGCCGAACATGGGAAATGTCACGCCGTAGTTGAGCTGGCAGAATTCGTTGATTTCGGCGTTGCTGCCCGGGTCCTGGTTGCCGAACTGGTTGCAGGGGAAGCCCAGGATACGCAGGCCGCGGTCGGCGAGATCCGCGTAAAGTGACTCCAGTCCAGCAAACTGCGGTGTAAAACCGCACTTCGACGCGGTATTGACGATCAGCAACACGTTGCCCTTGTACTGCGCGAGGTCCGTTGGCTGACCGGCGTTATCGTTGCAGCTGAAATCGTAAACGGTCTTTGTCATGGGGTTCTCCCTGGCTGCAGGCGCTGAAGCACCGGATTTGAGGTTGGCGCCTATCAGGCGGCGCCGGGACAGGACGTCTGCTGCATTAATAAAGACAGCCTCTTGCGCTGCATCTTGAGAGAAAACTCAAGTTCGCGCAGCCGTGTGCGCAGGGCTGCCTTTTCCCAGCGCTGCTGCAGCGCCGCACGTTTTTCGCCTAACGCACCTTCAAGTGCACTGACGCGTTGCTCGTAGCGTTCCGCCTGCAGCGCCTTCCAGCGGTTTATCGAGTCGGTGAACAACTGGTACTCCTTTTCCAGCTTGTCCAGCAGCGGATGTTCTGCATGGCTTTCCGCGAGCGAACGGCGCGCCCGCTGGAACTGCGTATCCAGAATTGCCTTCTGCACGCGGAAGTCCGGAATGCGGACCAGGTCGCTGGCAAGCCCCAGGCGAGCGCAAAGGCCGATCATCCACTTGGTTGGATCCCAGTGGTACCAGCGGATGCCATTGCGATAGTCATTCTGGAACTGATGGTGGTAATTGTGGTAACCCTCACCATAGGTCAGAAATGCGAGCACGGGGTTATCACGTGCGCTGTTGCCTTCCGCGTAGGGCCGCGTGCCCCAGACGTGGGCCAGTGAATTAATAAGAAAGGTAACATGGTGGTTGAGCACAAGACGCAGCAGTCCGACCAGCAGCAGTGTGCCAATCACATCGCCCAGCGCCAGCCCCAGCAGCAATGGAAGGCCGAGATTCATTAGTGTGGTCAGGGCAATATAGTGTCTGTGCTGCCACATCACGACCGGGTCGCGCTGCAGGTCCTGTGCGTTGCTGAAGTCCTCCCGGTTGGTCGGGTAGTCGCGCAGCATCCAGCCCATGTGACTGAACCAGATGCCGCGTCCGGCGGAGTAGGGGTCCCTGTCGTCGTCATCGACGTGACGGTGGTGGCGGCGATGGTCGGATGCCCAGACGAGGATGCTGTTCTGCAATGCTCCCGCCCCCCATGCCGCCAGCCACACGCGAAGCCAGGGGTGTGCACGATAGGCCTTGTGCGCCCAGAGCCGGTGATAACCACCGGTAATTGCCAGCCCGTTGAGGTAGAGAAAGATGGCGGCCCACATCCATTGCGCAGCGCTGAAGCCTTCGGTCAGGCCCCACCAGGGAACCAGCAGTAGCGCTGCGATCGGAAATCCCAGGAAGATTACCAGGTTGATGCGGTAGAAAGGGGGTTTAGTGTCTGCTCGTTGCATGCGGGGTAGTTTCTCCTTTGTCACAATAACAATGGTAACGGTTTGCCGCCCGGGTGTCTGTGCGCTGTGCGACTCAGTCTGCGGCGGACAGAGCCAGCTTCAACAATAGCGGATTGTGGTCAGAGCTGGTAACCGGCAGCGCCTCGGCGATTACGATATCCAGACCGCGGAGGTAGATATAGTCCATCGCGAGACCGACGATGCGAGTGCGCAGGTCCGGGCGAAAGCTGACCCGTTGCAGGCCGTGGCGTGTCGCCAGTGCATTCACCGTCGCCAGGCGATGCTCGCTCCAGGCGTTGATGTCGCCTCCTACCACTACCGGCCCTGTGTGCGCGGCCAGCAATGGGTCCAGTGCCTGTATCTGCTTACGGAATACCCGCGTACCGATGCTCAGGTTGATGCCGTGAAGGTTGATCGCCAGCAGTGGCGCACGCTGTGTGCCGACCGCATACAGCGTGACCGACGTACCTTTGGGCGTTCCCAGCCACGGTTCACGGCTATGCAGACTACAGTACATGGCCGATCCCACCGCACTCGCCGTCATAACGCCCGTGGGCTGACCGGCGAAGCCGAAGCCCGAAACGAAGTGCTGGTGGGGGTGGGTTTTCAGCATTCTCTGCAGGCGCACGCCCGGGCGCGCCTCCTGCAGAAAGACCAGGTGTGCGCTGTTGCCGAACCTTTGCAGGTCCGCCTGCCAGCCGTTGTGAAATCCCTTGCGGATATTCCAGCTGAGAAGGCCAAAGACCGCAGGCAGCGAGGCATGTGAGCGGTTCGCACCGCGCGTAACGGCAGCGCGGCAGGTATCCACAGTATGCCAGCTTTTGTCAGTCCCGATGTCGGCTGGGGCCACCTCCGATGTCGCCAGCAGTAGCATCACCAGCGATGTCACAATCCGCATGGGCAGGTTTCACAGTTGCTGCAGGTAAGTCTGGTACTCCATCATCGTAATGTGCCGGTGGAATTCCGTGATCTCCTGGGTTTTTGTCAGATGGAAATTATACTGCATCTCGGGACCCAGCGCGCGGCGGATAAAGTCAGACTGGCGGAACAGGGCGAGCGCGTCCTGCATGTAGACCGGCAGCTGCGGTTCGGTTGCCTGTCGATAGCCGTCTCCAATGAGGGGATCCGGCGGCGCAAGGCGTTGCTCTATACCATCCAGTGCTGAGGCCAGCACCACGGCGAATACCAGATAGGGGTTGGCATCCGCTCCCGCTACGCGATGCTCTATGCGCCGCGCACTGTTGCTGCCAGCGGGAACTCTCAGGGCAACGGTACGATTCTCATAGCCCCATGTCGGTGAGGTGGGTGCGTGACTGCCGGTCTGGAAACGTCTGAACGCATTGAAGCTGGGCGCCAGGATGGCAAAGGAGTCCGGCATGTACTGTATACAGCCGGCAATCGCATGCAGAAGCTCGGCGGTACCGGTTGCTGTGCCATCATCGAAGATATTGCGGTTTCCGCGGTCGAGAACGCTGCAGTGCAGGTGCAGTCCGTTGCCGGCCTCGTCCTCGAAGGGTTTTGGCATGAAGCTGGCGACGAGGCCGTGCTTCGCGGCTATCCCCTTGATGAGGCGTTTCATCATGAGTATCTGTCGGGCAGCAAGGACCGGGCTGTCGACGTGCAGCATGTTGATTTCATACTGAGAGGGTGCCGATTCCTTGACCACGCCGTCGAACGGCAGGTTCTGCAGTTCGCAGGCGCGATGGATTTCCTCAAGCATGGGCTGGTGATGGTTGAGTATGTCCAGCCCATACATGTTCCCACCCAGAGGCGTCCGGTTTGCCGGGTTGGTATTTGAATGAGTCGGCCCCTTGCCGTCCCACTCTACCAGGCTGAATTCCAGCTCCGCGGCAACAACGGGACGCAGGCCCCGGGCACGAAAGCGCGCAACCACTTTTTTCAAGGCCTGGCGGGGATCACCCAGATAGGGTTCGCCGTCGGGTTTGAACATGGATAGCATGACCTGACCATGCTGCTCCCCTGGCGACCAGGGAGTGGGCAGCAACGATCCCTCAACGGGGCGGCACACACCATCCTCGTCCCCCGACGCAAACACCAGTTCCTCAATGTCCCGGCCCCAGATATCAAGATTGAGTGCGCTTTTGGGGAATTTCAGCTCGCCGCCGTAGATCTTCGACAGTTTGCTGCGCGGTACCCACTTGCCCCGCAACACCCCGTTACAGTCGGGCAGCAGCGCTTCAATCATGGTCACATCCGGGTGGGCACGAAGAAACCAGTCGACTTCTATCGCCATATACCGTCCCCAGTCGCCCCGCGGGCGCCCGCCGTTTTCGACGCGCGGGTCTGCCCATGGCAACTATCTGCGAGAATGCGTTTGTTCACAATGCCCCGCATTGGGTAGGAAGTGCGCAATGCTGGGTCAGGCCGGCCCCATGTAGACGCTAAGCGGGTCGCCCCCTCCCGCCTCCCCGAGGCAGGACATGCTGTTGATGAACAGCGCGAAAAGATCGGTCTGCGAGTTGACGTCCAGCTTCCGGTAAATATTCTTGCGGTGGCGGCGCAGGGTCTCGCGGGCAATTTCAAGCCTCGAGGCAGACACTTCTGTGCTGTAGCCGCGCAGCATGAGATCGAGAACATCTTTTTCGCGCGGTGACAGCACAGAAGAGCCGAAGGTGCGAAAAGCGAGGTCGATCTGGTGGTCTATTCCCGGCTGTATCAGGTTGCTGATGGCAAAATTGTTGAATCTGCTGTGGGAAAGCATCAGCTCGGAGACGGCGTCCGCCAGTACATACAGTCGCTCGTACTCGTCATCGCTGAACGGCCCCGGCGCTGGCAGACGCATCATGCTCAGATTGACGGCGTTGCCGCCTTCCAGGCGAGCCAGAAATATTGCTTCGTCCACGGTTCCGGTGTCGGCGTAATACTCCGTGTAGTAAGTGGAGTCTTCAAGCGCATCGCCAGTCAGCCGTGAAAGGCGGTATATTTTTGACCTGGGACTGTTCATGGACGCGCGGTAGAACGGGTCCTCGCGATACGGCCCCTCAAGATACATGTCGACCTGCGACGGGTAGGCAGCTTTCGGGATGTCGTGATAAAGAAGTCGGGGAGGCAGCTCCGGGTGATACAGCCAGATCTGCGGATAGTTTATCGTCACCTGGCCCTGCACGGCGGTGATGAGCGCGGGAAAAAAATCGTCGCTACCCAGCGTTGCGATAGCCAGGGCAAGATCGCGGTTCCATTGACTGAGACGTTTTATTTCCGACATGCCGGGTTCGCAGCAGCTGACGAATTGGCGATGAGTCTGGTCAGGGCCCGGCCGTATGTCAACGTGCGAGAGATAGAAGCCATCACCATGGCAGTGGTGCCGTGCGCCAGCGTGCCTGCCATGCGCGGTATACCTTGTTGCTGTAGCGTCGGCTACCACTGCTGCCGTTGTAGGCGGCGAGCGCGCGATGCAGGTGATCATTCTCACGCTCCATGTAGAACTGGAGTATCCGGCAGCCATAGTCGAGGTTGGTGACGTTTTCGGTCAGGTTGTCACCCGGACGGCCGATCTCACGACGCCAGAATGGCATGACCTGCATCAGTCCCTGGGCACCTGCCCGCGAGACCGCGTAGCGATTGAAAGTACTCTCGACTTCGATTACCGAAAGCACCAGTTCCGGCGGTAGCTGACTGCGGGTCGCGGCGCGGTGCACGAGCCGCAGCAGCTGGAGGCGCTGCGCCGCGTCGACGATAAACGGCGCCAGGCGTGACGACATGTCCACCAGCCAGACCTCGGCCGCATAGCGATCCGGGAAGCTGTCGCTGCTGGCTATGGTGCTTTCGAGAAACGCACGCAGCTTGATCGATGTGTCATCCGTGGTTTCGGCCGTGGCCCATACACTGAACGCGAATGCCGTCATTGTGGCCAGGCAGCGGCGCCGGGTCAGCATCTGTCGCGGCAGCAGTCAGTGCCGGGCGCCAAGCTTGTCATGCAGGAACGACATGACTTCGCCTTGCGCTACGCGCACGGAATCTTCATCGCGGCGGCCCTTGTACTCGAGTTCACCGTCGGCCAGAGCGCGATCACCGATGGTAATTCTGTGCGGTATGCCGACGAGTTCCATGTCGGCGAATTTGACTCCCGGGCGCTCATTGCGATCGTCCAGCAGTACGTCGAGGCCGGCCTCGATGCATTGCGCATACAGCGCCTCCGCACTCGCGGCGACAGCCTCGGATTTCTGCATATTCAGCGGTACGATGACCAGCGTGAAAGGGGCCATCGTCGGTGGCCATACAATGCCGCGCGCATCGTGGTTCTGCTCGATGGCGGCAGCGACAATCCGGCTTACGCCGATGCCGTAACACCCCATATGCAGCGTAGCCTGTCGGCCATGCTCATCCAGCACTGCTGCGTTCATGGCCTCGCTGTATTTCGTTCCAAGCTGAAAAATATGGCCCACCTCAATGCCGCGCTTGATCTGCAGTGTTCCCCTGCCGTCGGGACTGGGATCACCCGCGACCACCTCGCGAAGATCGGCGGTTTCGGGTAACGGCAGGTCTCTCTCCCAGTTCACGTTGCAGAAATGATAACCATCGCGATTGGCACCGCAGCTGAAGTCACAGAGCTGCGCCGCGGCGTGATCGACAACGACCCTCACGCCTATGCCAAGTGGTCCCAGCGAGCCGAATCCCGCGCCACAGACCGCGCGTACCTTTTTCTCGGCTGCCATGGTGAGTGGTGCCGAAATACCCTCAAGCTTTTCCGCCTTGATGTCATTGAGTTCATGGTCGCCGCGCAGAACAAGAGCGATCAGTGATTCATTGTCAGCGCCTTCCACGAGCAGTGTCTTGACGGTGTTGCCGGCACTAATGCCGGGCTGTTCGCACAGCTCGGCGATGGTTTTTATGCCGGGCGTTGCGACTTCCTCCATCTCCCTGGTCGGCGCCGGTCGTGGTCCGGGCGCTGGCACCGCGGCAGCCATCTCCACATTGGCCGCGTAATCGCTGGCATCGCTGAAGGCGATGCTGTCTTCGCCCGAATCCGCAAGCACATGAAATTCATGGGACATGCTGCCGCCAATGCTGCCGGTATCGGCAAGCACCGGGCGAAACGACAGCGCCAGTCGCTCGAAGATAGCCGTGTAGGCGGCGTGCATGATGTCGTAGGTCTGCTGCAGCGAGTCGGGCGTGACATGGAATGAATAGGCGTCTTTCATGAGGAATTCCCGGGAGCGCATGACCCCGAAGCGAGGCCGGATTTCGTCGCGAACCTTGGTTTGAATCTGGTAGAAATTCAGGGGTAACTGCCGGTAGCTGCTGATTTCGTTGCGTACCAGATCGGTGATGACCTCCTCGTGTGTCGGGCCCAGGCAGAAGTCCCGCTCGTGCCTGTCCCTGATGCGCAGCAGCTCCGGCCCGTATTGCTCCCAGCGCCCGGACTCCTGCCAGAGTTCTGCGGGCTGAATCATGGGCATGCTGATTTCCTGAGCGCCGGCGCGATCCATCTCCTCGCGCACAACCATCTCTACCTTGCGCAGCACTCGCAGCCCGAGCGGCAGCCAGGTGTAAAGGCCGGAGGACAGCTTGCGTATCAGGCCTGCGCGAAGCATCAGTCGATGACTGACTACTTCTGCATCGGCCGGATTCTCCTTCAGGGTGGCAATCAGAAACTTGCTGGTGCGCATGGCTGGGCTCGCGATACTGTAACGGCGTTGCGGAAGTGTACGTTTGAAAGCCGAGAGGGTACAGAATTTTGCGCGAGCGCCGATGTAAATTACTTAAAAAACAGGGTTTTTCCCCACTAAACGACGAATAAACCTTGTATTACAGTATTTCATGTTTTATACCTGTTCAGGAGTCGGGTGCAGACGTTGTTAAAGCAGCGGTATCAAAAGCAGTATTAACATGGCGTGCTGCGCGGCTTTGAGGCCATTTTTTACCAACAGAGGGAAGGATTGAAACATGGCAACAGCTAAAGCAGCAGCCAAGAAAAAAGCGCCCGCCAAGAAAGCGGCGGCAAGCAAAGCCCCGGCAAAAAAAGCCCCGGCAAGCAAAGCCCCGGCAAAAAAAGCCCCAGTAAAGAAAGCCCCTGCGAAAAAAGCAGCAGCCACCAAAGCAGCCCCGGCGCGTAAAGTAACTGCGTTGCAGGAAAAAATGACCAAAACCCAGATGGTCTCCACCATTGCAGACAACACGGGTCTGAGCAAAAAGCAGGTCGGCGATGTGATGGGCGAGCTGGAGACGCTGATTGAGCGCAGTATCAAGAAGCGCTCCGTGGGTGAATTCACCCTGCCGGGTCTGATGAAAATCACCACCGTCAAGAAGCCCGCCCGCAAGGCGCGTAAGGGACGCAACCCCTTTACCGGCGAAGAGATGGTGTTCAGCGCTAAACCGGCGAGCGTGGCCGTCAAGGTTCGCCCGCTCAAGAAGATGAAGGAGTTTGCCTCCTCCTGAGGTGGCCTGCCCGGGGGCGTGTGTGGCGTCTCCGGCTTTTCTTGTCGCTTTCGGTCCGCGACCGCGGTGCCGAGACCTCCCCCTCCCTGTCTTTTCAGTAAGCAATTCACTGCTTGGCCGTATCAGCGCCTATGGGGTAAAATCCGCGCCACTTCTTCTGGCCGATTTTTCTATCAGGTGTAG
>JBHEPQ010000217.1:0-4336 GCA_046260215.1 Chromatocurvus sp. | reverse complement strand
GGGACCTGCCAGGCGCGGCGGCGCGCCTCGATCTCGGCGTCATCCACGTCGAGCTGCAGCAGAAGCTGGTGCGCATCAATGGTGATGTAGTCGCCCTCCTGCACCAGAGCGATCACACCCCCGGCGTAGGCCTCGGGAGCCACGTGGCCGACGACCATGCCCCAGGTTCCCCCGGAAAAACGACCATCGGTCACCAGCCCCACGGACTCCCCCAGCCCCTGCCCGACCAGGGCGCCGGTGGGCGCCAGCATTTCCGGCATGCCGGGAGCACCGCGGGGGCCAAGGTAGCGCAGGACCATGACGTCGCCGGCCTGAATCTTTCCGGCGAGGATGGCATCCAGCGCCGATTGCTCATCGTTGAATACCCGCGCAGGACCGGTGATTACCGGATTGCTCAGCCCGGTAATCTTGGCCACCGCGCCCTCCGCCGCCAGGTTGCCACGCAGGATCGCCAGGTGACCCTCGCGATACATAGGTTTATCGAGAGGGCGGATCACGTCCTGGTTCTCGGGACAGCCCGACGCAATATCCGCCAGCGACTCGGCGACCGTTTCACCGCTGATGGTCATGCACTCGCCGTGCAGCAAACCCGCATCGAGCAGCATTTTCATCACCCGCGGGATGCCGCCCACGCGGTGCAGGTCGATAGCCAGGTAACGCCCGCTGGGCTTGAGATCGCACAGCACTGGCACCTTGCGGCGCACCCGCTCGAAGTCGTCGATAGTCCAGTCGACCTCTGCCGCGTGGGCGATGGCCAGGAAGTGCAGCACGGCATTGGTGGACCCGCCGATGGCCATGATCACGGCCACTGCATTTTCGAGCGCTTCACGCGTGACGATATCCCGCGGCTTCAGATCGGCCTCTACCGCCCGCGCAAGGACCCGTGCGCTGTCCCGGGTGCTCGCGATCTTTTCACTCTCGACATTCGCCATGGTGCTGGAATACGGCAGGCTGAGCCCCAGCGCCTCAAAGGCGGAACTCATGGTGTTGGCCGTGTACATCCCGCCACAGGAGCCGTTGCCCGGGATCGCATTGCGCTCGATCGCCAGCAGGTCGTCATCGCCGATGCGCCCGGCGCTGTGCTCGCCCACGGCTTCGAATACGCTGACGATGTTCAGGTCTTTACCCTGGTAGCGACCGGGCAGGATTGTTCCGCCGTACACAAATATCGCCGGCACATTGGCGCGCAGCATGCCCATCATGGCGCCGGGCATGTTTTTGTCGCAGCCGCCAATCGTCAGCACGCCGTCCATCCACTGCCCGCCGACGCAGGTTTCGATGCAGTCAGAAATGACCTCCCGCGACACGAGGCTGTATTTCATGCCTTCGGTACCCATGGACATGCCATCGCTGATCGTCGGCGTGCCAAACATCTGCGCGTTCGCACCGGCCTCGCGCAGGGCTTCGGCGGCTGCGTCCGCCAACGGCTGCAGTCCGGCATTGCAGGGCGTGATGGTGGAATGGCCATTGGCAATGCCGATCATCGGCTTGCTGAAATCGTCCCCCGTATACCCCATGGCGTAATACATGGATCGATTGGGCGCGCGCTGCACGCCCTGAGTGATGTTCCTGGATCTGCGGTTGCTCGCCACGGTATGGCTCCTGCCTGCGTTCTGGGGCCTGCATTCTAGGTCACTTGCAGTCGGCGGCTCAAATACTTATCTTGCCGCCTACCATCCAGAAGCGAGCCGGCCAGCCGGAGTATCATCCATGTCGACTATCCTGATTACAGGCGCTACCGCGGGGATCGGCAGGTCCACTGCCATTCTCCTGGCCAACAAGGGTCACACCGTTATCGCGGCGGGCCGCAACCGGCAGGCCCTCGAGGCTCTGGACAGGCAATTCGATACGCTGCACCCCCTGGAAATGGACATCACCGACGCGAGCAGTGTCGAGCGCGGCGTTGCAACAGTTGCCACGCTGCTGAATGGCGCGGCACTGGATATCCTGGTGAACAACGCCGGCTTTGGTTGCGCAGGTCCGCTTGAGCTGATCAGTGATGCCGACTTCGAGGCCCAGTACCAGACCAACGTCTTCGGTCTGGTCCGCGTCATACGGGCGTTTCTTCCCGCCATGCGTGAGCGGGGTCGCGGCCGCATCATCAACGTTTCATCGGTCGCGGGCCATGTCAGCATGCCCTTCTTCGCGCCGTATGCATCGACCAAGCACGCGGTGGAATCCATCAGTGACGCGCTACGCCTGGAGCTGCAGCCGCATGGTCTGCAGGTTGTGCTGATTGAGCCCGGTGCAGTAAAGACCGGATTCGGTGAGCACGAACGACAACAGCTGCAGGACTACGCCGACAGCAGCAACGCCTATCGGGATCAACTCGAGATCTTCATCAGCTTCCACCGCGGACTGCACGGCGGGGGTGCCGATCCGGTCACGGTAGCCGGCACACTGGTGAGGGCCTGCGAGGCTGCGCACCCCCGGCCGCGCTATGTCACTCCCCAGGGGCGCAATAATCTGTTTATCCTGCTCAAGAAATGTCTGCCCACGGCGGTCTCCGACTGGCTTGTGCAACGCATTACCGGACTGCACCGTGTCTGATCATCACAAGACCCCGACCACCGCAGGGGGTCGGGGCGCGGCTCAGTAGCCGCTTTCGGTTTTCGTCGGCAGCGCCTCGGCGATCGCGTCGGGCACGAAAAAGTCCCGGAAAAGCACGCCACCGGCTTCGACGGCGTACACATCAAAATCCGAAACGCCTTCCTGGCGCAGCAACAGTTCATCGATAAAGAAGTTACCGGTGCAGGCGTCCCCGCGCCGGTTCATCACGACATAGGCGGCATCGGCCATGATATCCACGGTGCGACTGCCACGCGCGACTGCCTCGCCCCCCAGAACATTGCGAATTGCCGCCGTGTCGATTGCCGTGAGTGGCCACAGGGCGTTGACGCCAATGCCGTCGGCGGCGAACTCGCGCGCCAGACCCAGCGTGCACAGGCTCATACCCATCTTCGCGATGGTGTAGGCCAGGTGCGGTGCAAACCACTTGGCGTCCATGTCCAGCGGTGGCGCCAGCGTCAGAATATGCGGGTTCTCGGCCTGCTTGAGATGGGGGATGCAGAGCTTCGATACCATGAAGGTACCGCGGGTGTTGACGTCCTGCATCAGGTCATAACGCTTCATGTCCGTTTCCAGCGTCGGCGTTGGGCTGACGGCGCTGGCGTTGTTGATACAGATGTCGATGCCGCCGAAACGCTCCACCGTCTGCTCTACCGCTGCCTTGACCTGGTCTTCTTGCCGGATATCGCAAAGCACCGGCAAAGCGTGACCGCCGGCCTCCTCGATAGCCTCGGCGGCGGTATAGATTGTGCCCGGGAGTTTTGGATGTGGCTCCGCGGTTTTCGCCGCAATCGCCACGTTGGCGCCATCGGCCGCCGCCTTGAGGGCGATTGCCAGGCCTATCCCGCGACTGCCACCACTGATGAAAAGTGTCTTGTTCTTCAAGCTCATGCCTGTACCTGCCGTTTCCAAAGCAATAATTAAAAGCTCCCTTGCCGGGCGTTCATTTACTAACCAGCCCGGGGGAGACTGTGCGCCGCAGGCCAGCACCGGGCATTCCAGCGTCGGAAAATCCCGCGCCGGCATGACAGCACGACCGACATTAAAACACCCTGGACCCCGGGTTGCGAGATCGACAAGCGCTGACGGCAGGCCGCGTTACCCATGGCGCGCGATGAGCGACGCGACAGACAACTCCCACCAGACCCAGCAGTAGATAGCCGACGCGTTATCAAACGGAACCGCTCTACTCACATCAGAACCTTCGCATTTGTTATTGACACGCATTCGCATAAACAGTATCTTCAATCGGATTGATTCGCGTTCGCATTCATGGGAGGTCCGATGTCCACTTTTCGCAAAATAACATTCATCGCCGTGCTCGTCGCAGCCGGCCTGCCGGCAACGCCCGCGCTGGCGCAGGAACCGCCGGCCGAACCGGCAAAGACATCGACTGACACCGAGAATAAAAAAGCTCAACGTCTCGAGGAAATCATCGTCATCGGGAGGGCGCAACAGCTTTACCGGGTCGGTGAGACCAGCACCGGCAAATTGCCCGGTAAATTGCTCGACACACCGATTGCGATCACTTCGATCAACGAACAGCTGATTGAGGATCAGGGCGCGCGCGATGCGCAGGACATCTATCGCAACATCTCCGGCGTCAGCCTGTTCAGCTACGCGGGGGTAACGGCACGCGGTTTCCGTCAGGAGGAGATTTTCTTCGACGGGCTGCGCGGCGATCCCTATATCGGGTTCAACGTTCCGCAATTGTTCAACATCGAACGCGTCGACTTTCTGAAAGGGCCGGCCGGCATGCTGTATGGAC
>JBHEPQ010000195.1:0-6488 GCA_046260215.1 Chromatocurvus sp. | reverse complement strand
TAGAGGTTCGACCAGCGGAAACCACCATGGCCATAGTTATCGTTCAGGTTGTTGCGCCCCTCCCATGTACAATCCGAGCCAGGGTAAGACAATGCAGCGAAATCCAGGGTGTAAGGACTGGCGTGCACCGGACTGCCACACCAAACCGCCATCGCAACTAACTGCAAGCCGAGAAAACAAGGTGAAAAACGCATACTCTCCCTCAAAAGATGTCTGGCGCGGGAACGATCACGCGCTCGCGAGGCCGACATTAGCAGGCGGGGAACCGCTGACCTACTCGAGATAGAGCATAGCGTGAGCCCTATCACATAAGGGTAGAAGGCCACTATGCACCCCTTTAAACATCGTCGCATAATCACAACGGTGCGCATGGCGGAGCCTGGAACGGTGATTTTTTTGGCCGCCAACTGCGACACACGTTGAGAGCGCCGTGCACTGTTCGATTATTTTTTTTGCTGAAAACGACGAGGGCGATCGCGCTGGTATTCCGCCATTCAAGGCTTCCCGCAGCATTCTCGTCCCTCAAGGAGTTAATTGATGCAATGCGTCTGGGTGGTATTTGGTACCCGGCCCGAGGCCATAAAAATGGCCCCCGTCATAAAGTCGCTGCGTGAATCAGGCGCCTTCGATGTCAAGGCAGTGTCAAGCGGACAGCACAAGGAGCTCCTTGCACCGATACTCGCTCATTTCGACATTGAACCGGATATCAGTTTTAACGTCATGCGCAGCGGGCAGTCTCTTAATCAACTTGGTCAACGATTGCTGTTCAAGATGGACAGGGCCCTCGCCGCTCACCAACCCGACTGGGTACTCGTACACGGTGACACCACAACCAGTCTCATGGCGGCACTGGCAGCCTTTCATCGGCAAGTCGCCGTTGCGCACGTCGAGGCGGGCTTGCGTACAGGCGACATGTCTGCGCCTTTTCCAGAGGAAATGAACCGCTCCGTGGTTGGTCGGCTCGCCAGTTTGCATTTCCCGCCAACGCTCAGCGCAGCAGAAAACCTAACGCGGGAGGGCGTACGTGAAGAGGATATGTGCGTGACGGGCAACACGGTCATTGATGCGCTTTATCATACGCGGGACTGGCTGGCCGCCAGCGGTTGGCAACCGGAAAACGAGGCTTTGCGTGGTCTGTCTCTGTCGCGCCCTATCCTGTTGATCACCGGCCACCGCAGGGAGAACTTTGGGCGCGGTTTCGCGCAAATTTGCGAAGCCATACGCGAACTGGCCTCTACGTGGCCGCAATGGCAGTTTGTTTACCCGGTACACATGAACCCGAACGTGCAAACGCCGGTCAAGGAAACGTTAAAGGGTCTGAGCAATATTTCGCTCATCGAGCCTCTGGATTATCAGTCGTTCACGTGGCTGATGCAGGCCTGCACCTTCATTCTCACTGACTCGGGCGGCATACAGGAAGAGGGACCCGCGCTCGGCAAGCCTGTGCTTGTAATGCGAGACGTTACGGAACGCCCCGAGGCCGTGGACGCTGGCGTGGTGCAGCTGGTGGGCAATAACAAAAACAATATCGTTGCCGCGTGCGGACGACTGATGTCGGATTCACAAGCACTCGGCGCCATGAGTCAGGCAAAAAGCCCCTACGGCGATGGCAGAGCGGCAGGCAGAATCACCTCGTTCCTGACCGCCCGCCGCGGCCAACGCCTTTCCTCAGCAAGTCGCGCCTGAGCGACCAACGGCTCCCCATGGAATTTCTACTGGTCGATATCACCGCCGTATTGCTCTTTGGTCTGAAGAGCCTGCTTTACGTGCTCGTCTTCGCCATTGCCATTCTCGGCCTGGATGATCTGTTCATAGACATCTGTTACTGGGCAAGACGCGTGTATAGACGTCTTTTCGTCTATTCGGAATACGTCAAGGCAGATGAAACATTGCTGTTCAGCGTGTCCGAAAAACCACTCGCCATTATGATTCCTGCATGGAACGAGGTTGGCGTGGTCGGCGAAATGGCAAAACTCGCCGCCAGCACCCTGGACTATGAAAACTATCAGATATTTGTTGGTGTTTATCCCAATGACCCGGCTACTCAGCAGGATGTCGACGCGGTATGCCTGCAATTTTCTCATGTACACAAGGTGGTCTGCGCCCGGCCTGGCCCAACGAGCAAGGCGGACTGCCTCAACAACATCGTCAATGCCATTTTCAGCTTTGAAAAAGCGGCGGGGGTTTCTTTTGATGGATTTATCCTTCACGACGCAGAGGACGTTATTTCCCCCCTGGAGCTAAGGCTTTTCAACTTCCTGACACCCAGAAAAGACCTGATTCAGGTTCCCGTATATCCCTTCCCGCCGCGCTGGTACGAGCTGACCAGCGGCCACTATATTGATGAGTTTGCCGAGCCTCACGGGAAAGACATCGTGGTACGCGAAGCACTCACCGGCCAGGTCCCAAGCGCCGGTGTCGGCACCTGTTTCAGCAGACGCGCAGTTCTCGCACTGCTTGAAGAAGGGGACGGCATCGCCTTTGATGTGAGAAGCCTCACCGAAGATTACGATATCGGCTATCGACTCAAGCAAAAAGGCATGGTGGAGGTGTTTGCGCGTTTTTACATCAAAGACCCTCGTTATTCGCCAATGCGAGAGCGCGAGGCCGGCGTATCCGAAGAGCAATCCGGGGTGATCTGTGTTCGGGAATACTTCCCCCGTACTTTCTCAAAAGCGGTAAACCAGAAATCGCGCTGGATTACCGGGATAGTTTTTCAGGGCACCAAGACCCTTGGCTGGAGTCGCTCTGTCATTCAGAATTATTTTCTTTGGCGAGACCGCAAGGGGCTCATCGTCAATCTGATAGGTCTGCTGGCGAATATTGCAGTCTATATCGCGCTCGGACTTTATGCTCTTAATGCGCTTTTCCCTGGCAGCTGGCAGTTTCTGTCACTACTTGATGGCGATGATCTATTCATCAACCTTCTTATTTTTAACGGGTTCCTGTGGATCAACCGGGCTCTTCAACGCTGGTATTTCGTTTCAGTCTATTACGGTCACTTACAGGGCTTGCTTTCCGTTCCGCGCATTCTCTGGAGCAACGCGATCAACTTCTTTGCAACGTGGCGTGCGCTTCGCAATGTGATAAGGGCTGGAGACTCGCAGCGAGTACCATGGGATAAAACACAGCATGAAATGCCGTTTGTGGACGCACCGCGACGGACACCGTTGGGACAATACCTGACCGCACAGGGCGCTATCACCCGCGATGATCTGGAAACGGCTCTACAGCGCGATAACCGGATGAAACTGGGCCGGGCTTTGCTGCTCGATCATCTCATCTCACCCGAGCAACTGGGGCGAGCCCTTGCAGAACAGTTCGGTTTTCAGTTCGAAAATATGCATCCTATGGCTTTCGATCGAACGCTGACCCAGCAGTTCCCCCGGGCCATCGCACTTCGCTATGGCGTGCTCCCACTACGGGAAGCGCGTGGCACGCTCTTTCTTGCCACCGAGAAGTACATCTCGCCGGTGGCCCTCGGCGCTATCGCCCGTCAGCTACAGCGTGACATTCAGCCGGTGATGATACCCCCCGGGTTCCTGACGCTCGCACTCCGCTACTGGTGCCGTGGTGACGATACACAGCCCGACCCGGTTCTCACCTATCTGGAATCCGGCGCCGCCGATGGGCCGGCACTGTCTGAACTGGCCCGCAATCAGATTATGCTGGGCGACCTGATTCAGGAGATCGGCATGGTTTCACCTCAGGTTTTTGCGCAGGCTTTGTTTGACTACGATCCGCTCGCAGAGACCATAGGACAGTTTCTCGTAGCGCGCGGGCTTATCTCTACAGAGCTTCTCAATCAGGCACTTGCGCTACAGGAGCAGTTGCAGGCGCGCTCGCTCGATTTCGCCACCGCGCCAGACATGAGAAGCAGCGCGGTATGAGGCACTTCGCGGCCGTACTGTTGTTTTTTTTCACCGTGTCTGTTTCTCCCACACAGGCTCAATCCAGTTTTGAGGGGTTTTTGTCCGCACCTTTTCTGGAGAGAGCAGAGCGGGCAGCAGCGCAGGAAGACTGGCCCGAAGTCGTACGGCTCACAGAGCACATTCTTTATCGCTTCGAGGGGAATCAGTATGCGCGCGCACTGCTGATACAGGCGCGGATAAACCTTGGCGAATTCGCGCTCGCTGAAAGCGAGACCGCGTTTCTTGACCCGGACCGCCGAGAAAGGCTGATGCAGGAAATTCGACAGCGCTGGGTAGCGGAGAAAACACCAGAGGCTAGCCTGTTGGCCGAATGGAAACAGCAGACCAATGAGTCAGAGTGGCTGGAGCTTGTCAGGACAGGCGTTTTTCGTATCGAGGCAAGAGAAGGCCGCAGCGCCAGTTTGCGCTTCCTCAACGCGCTCAATGCCCTCGTGGCTGACAACGGCCTGCGCGGTCTTACACTGGATTACCTTGCCTACGCTGAAGATATTGCGCTGGAGCGATCGCTGCTGCGTGAGTTGGCGCGGAATAACCAATTGGAAACACGCAACGCCATCCGGCTCGCGCATCTTCTGACAGACAGTGAAGCCACTGATGAGGTAGAGCGGATTCTTCGCGAGCGCAGCGAAGCCCCGTGGTTTTCTGCCTTCCGTCAGGCCCACCTGGATCGACTGGTTGGCGCCAAGGACTACGCGGCGGCCATAGCACGCATTCTGCGGGAGTGGGACTGGGAGGAAATGCCCGAAGCAGTCCGCGGTCAGCTGGTTGACCTCGCCTTTCTCGCCGAGGATGTCGACCTTGTCGCGCGACCGGATCTGAGGCCACCGGAAGAATGCCTGGAATCAGTGGCCTGGCTGGGGCCACGGTCTCCCGCGCATGCGGAATCCTTGCTGCGAACGTGTAACAGATCGCTGGATCCGGACCGCTGGAACTTCCTCGCGTCCCTCTATGCGCCAGCGCTCGCGGATCCCAGCATCCTTTCTCCCGAAGAGTATGCGCGTCGCCAGCGCGCATTGCGGGAGGCTGAGGCGGTCATGGCCTTGCGTCAGCGCGAACAAGACGCGCTGGATGCCGCCTGGGAGGGCACCTGTCCCGATAAGCAGGCCTTCTCCGGTGCCATTCGTGATGAACTGCTGGCGCTGTGTCTGCGGGACACCTTGCCGGGAGCCGCTACTGTTTTTTTTGACAGGGCACTGGCCGATCGCGAGCATCCACGGCGAGAGCGATTACTGAGAGCGGCGGCGTTCAGCAACTATCAGGCGGCGGATTTCGATGCATCGCTTGCCTACTGGGCCCAGCTAGACGATCCAACAGAAGAGGACGAGCGTGCCATCGGCGCAACGGCCGCCGCCCGTTCGCTGCTGGACGTCAAGCCGGAAGACACCCCCCTGCTCAGCCTCGAAGCCCTATTGTCTGCCGCTGAGTCAGCGCCCGATACCTATGCGCGTGAACTGGGTATGCGGCTCTCTGGGCAAGCCGACAGCGAGCTGCGTCAGTCGGCGATACCCTGGCTCAAAAGAGGCAGGCCGCATGCACCCTACGATTTCAGGTTGCCAGAGGCATTGAGTTATCGCTACTTCGAAGCCGGGGAAACCGAGCTCTCCACCATCAATGCGCAGTCAGCGATAGACGGCCTGGATCCTGCGCTGGCCGTTGGCCCTGCGACCCCCGATGAGTTGACTCAGCGGCAATTTAGTCTGCGCCGCAGTCATCAGTTCATGACGCAACGAAACCGGCTTTACGTGGCGTCAACCTGGGCGCGGTCAGGTGTGCCGGCAGCTATTGGTGGCGAACAGACAGCCGACGTGTTTCAGATCATCAATGCAGAGCATCTGCTGGGCGATGCGCCCACGGTCTCGGGCAGGCAGCTCGGGATCTACGCGCGCGCGCTCAGCTCCAATATCCGCAGGGATGAGTTCTTCGCGGACCCGGCATTTGGTGTTGGATTGCGATGGAAACCCATCGGCGAGAGAGACATCAACAGCTACGCCGAGTTCTTCCGCTCGCCGGATGGCCGTAATGATCTCATGTTGCGCGCCTCTGCGGGATTGCTGAACAGCGGATCCGTTCGCGATGACTGGCGAGCCGGCAAACAGCACTGGACGTGGCAGGTTCTTTATCTGGACGGCGCCTACTTCGTTGATTCAGAAATCTATCAGCTCTTCGGCAGCTACCAGTTGGGCCATGACTTCAAGCTGTCTGCATCGACACCGCACACCCTGTCACCCTACGTTACCGCGTTTCACGGCGAGAGCAACAATTTTTCCGATTCCGTCGTCGGCGCCGGATTGCGTTACCGCCTGTGGTTCTCCGAGGATCGCTACAACGCCTGGCGCAACCGCGTGGACATCAGAGCGGAGGCGAACTATAGCGTATCGGGCTTTCAGCAGGGCGAAACCGGCTGGCGCATTTTATTGGAGCTAATGCTGTGAAACTTCGGCACCTTGTTTTGCTTCTGTTGATACTACCAACAGTGACGCAGGCCCGGCATCTGTTCTACCAGCCCCAGAATCGAGATGCCCCGCTGACGCAGCAACACTGGGACGATCTTTGGGC
>JBHEPQ010000193.1:0-4810 GCA_046260215.1 Chromatocurvus sp. | reverse complement strand
CATTGAAATACAACAGCACGGTAATGACCTTGCTCTTGTGATCGGTGTGTATGTTGCCGTCGCTGCGCTCGCAGAACCGGCGCACGGTAATCGTCGTGGGCAGACCCTCCAGCCCCATGGCGAAGCGCGCTCCCAGCGTGCGGGCAAACTCGGGGGACTGCAGTTCGCTGATCAGGCGCGCAAACGCGGGCCCGTAGCTCAGATCGTCCAGTGCGTGATTCGCTGCCGACGTGATCGCGGGATAGTCCGCGTTGGCCGCCACCAGTGCGTCGGGGGACAGAAAATAGGGTACCACCGTGAAGGGGAAGGGGTCAGTGCTGAGGGTGGCCTGCTCAAGGGCAGGCAGATTAATCATTTCCATATATCAATAATAACCCGGATCGCCGCCGCGGGGGCAGGGTTGTTGCGCCGGATGGCATCGTGAAAAGTGCCGCTTTGCTGCGGCAGCGTCGGGAATCCGGTATGATCTCGACCCTCGCTTCAAGACACCGGGAGTAGCGCTGCGCATGGGCAAATCCGCCCTATCCGACCTGCTGGTTGCAGACAACCTGCGCGCCGCAGGCCGTATCGGTCTGCTCGGTGCGCTGTTCTGGCTGCCTGCCACCCGTCGTAAGCGGCTCGAGCGCTGGCTGCGTGGACGCGAGGAGTACCAGAGGCTGCAGCGCGCCGACTGGGTGCTCATGAGCTGGGGCAAGAGCGGGCGCACCTGGCTGCGCGTGATGCTGTCGCGGGCCTACACGCTGATAGGGGATCTGCCGTCGAGTGAACTGCTGGATTTCGATAACCTGCGGCGTCGCGACCCGGGGCTCCCCGCGGTCTTCTTTACCCACAACAATTATCTGCGCGACTACACCGGCAACTACGATAGCAAGGCGCACTTTGCCGGGAAACGCATGGTGCTGCTGGTGCGCGATCCCCGGGACGTCGCCGTGTCGCAATTTTTCCAGTGGCAGTACCGCATGCGACCGGTGAAGAAGTTCATCAACGATTACCCCGCTCACGGCTCTGATGTCGATGCCTGGTCCTTTGTCACAGATCCCGCCGTGGGCGTGCCGCGGATCGTTGACTACTTCAATGACTGGGCGAGTTCCCGGGATCAGCTGGATGACCTGCTGATCGTCCGCTATGAGGATATGCGCAGCGATCCCGCCACGGTGCTGGCGCGCATCCTCGATTTCACGGGGACCCCGGCGACTCAGGCGCAGGTGGAAGAAGCGGTCGCGTTCGCCGCCTACGACAATATGAAGAAAATGGAGCAGGAACAGTTCTTCAAGGGCAGCGGGGCGCGGGTCAGGCCCGGCAACCAGGACAACCCGGAATCTTTCAAGGTGCGCAAGGCCAAGGTCGGTGGCTATCGTGAGCACTTCGATGCTGCGCAGCGTGCGCAGCTGGCAGACCGGGTCGAGGCGCTGGATCCGATTTTCGGCTACGCAGACGCAGACGGCGAACCGGCGTGAAATATGCCCTGCAGCAGCTGCGTCACGCGGCCTCGACGCTGCGCAAGAAGCTGGCACGCCGGGTACTGAACTGGCGCCTGCGCAACCGGCCACAGACCGAGATCATTGCGGCCGAGCGCAGGCTGCGGGGAAAGGAGCAACTCGCGCGGCTGCACAAGGCGGATATCGTGGTCGTGTCCTTCGGCAAGAGCGGGCGCACCTGGCTGCGCGTAATGCTGTCTCACCTGTTCCGCATCAGGCATGACCTGCCCGAAAACGCACTGCTGGGCTTTGACAACTTCCACAATATGAACCCGGCCGTGCCGAGGATCTTCTTTACCCACGACAACTACATCAAGGACGTCATTGGCGACCCGCAGAGCAAGGCGCCGTTCTACGACAAACCGGTGGTCCTGATGGCGCGGGACCCGCGGGACGTCGCGGTATCGCAATTTTTCCAGTGGAAGTTCCGTCTCAAGCCGAACAAGGTCACCCTGAACAATTATCCATCCCGGGACCATGACGTCAGCCTGTTCGAGTTCGTTACCGGCGACAACGACGGCGGCAGCATGCGGGCGGTGATTGACTACCTGAATGCCTGGGCGGCTGAGTACCCGAAAATCGGGCAGTTTCACCTCCTGCGCTACGAAGACCTGCGCGCTGAACCTCACGCCGAGCTGTCGCGGCTGCTGGACTTCATGCAGGTGGATGCCAGCGCGGAGGAGCAGGCGGCTGCAATAGCGCATGCCTCCTACGAGAACATGAAGAAGATGGAGGCCGCCGAAACCTACCACTCCGGCCGTATGCGGGCGCGAGACCGGGACAACCCCGACAGCTACAAAGTGCGCCGCGCGAAAGTCGGCGGCTATCGGGACTACTTCAGCGATGAGGAGGTGGCGGCGATTGATCGTAAGCTGGCCGAGTCGCTGGATCCGCTTTATGGCTACGGGTGCGCGCGAAACACAGAGCAGGATCCTCAACGCGGCTCGTAGCGATGAGCTTGTGGGCCACTAGATATCGGGTTAGCGCTTAAGCTTTCAGATGCTTCATTTCGATAGCTTGTGAACGGCGGTCAACGCCGTTCTGCAGATGTGTCGCCAGGCAGTGGCAGCATGTCATTGTCGATGATGCTGCCAGCCTTCATGACCAGGGCGATTTGTCGCGCATTGCTAATGTCCTGCAGCGGATTGGCATTCAGCAGCACCGCGTCCGCGAGCTTCCCGGTTTCGATGGAACCCAGGTCTGCCTCACGACCGAGAAAAATCGCACCATTAAGTGACGCGATTCGAATGATGTCCTTTGCGGGAATACCCGCGTCCGCGAGGAGTTCCATTTCCCGGTGTACGGCCGGCCCGATTGTCTGGTCGGAACCGAGAACGAGAAGGCCACCGGCCGCATGTACTTGCGCCAGGTTCTGCTGGGCGACCGGAGTCATCAGTTTCATCCACCAGGTCCAAGTGCGCTCCTGCCATTCCGGACGGGTCTCTGTTTTCAGCCTGTTGATCTCTTCCTTTGACAGGCTCGCCCGGTAAAGGGGCTGGTCGAGATGTTCCGGATGCTCTGCCAGGCGCGAGTAGTTATCCCCAATGGTCAGTGTCGTCACCATGGGAATCCGCTTGGCCGCCATCAGCCTGGCAAAGGACTCACTCGCAGGGCCCTGGATGACCGGGTGCGAGAGGTTGTCCACGCCGGCAAATATGGCCTGTCGGGCTCGAAACTCGTTCGACACGTGGATTGTCGTGCGAATCCCGTGATCGTTGTAGTACTCGATGATGTGTTGCATGAGGGCTTCGGGCAGATAGGGAATCATCGGCCGCGCTCCCCAGCCGCGCTCTTCAAGCGTCAGCTTCAACAGATCCGGCTTGCGCGATATGTGTTCATCCAGCGCCTCTTTTGCCTCCGGCCAGTCGTCAACCGGCGTATATCCAGGGCCGCTGCCATGGCTGCCCGGGTAGGTCACCACGCCGCCGGTGGCAAAGATGCGCGGCGACTGTATACGCCCGGCGCGTTCGTCATCGCGCAGGCCGTAGATGTAGTCGGGGTTATTGCCGGAGTCATAAACTGCGGTTACTCCGCTGTAAAGGTAGCTTGCAAGGGCGCCGAGACCGACGTCCCGGTCGCCGTCGGCTTCTCTCAAACCCTGCTCAGTGACGGTCACACCGCCCTTGAGGTGGATATGCATGTCCATCAGCCCCGGGATCAGGTATTTGCCGGTTCCGTCTATACGTTCACCGCTGATTTCGTCGAGTACCTCCGAAGGTGCAATCCGGCTGAAACGGCCGTCCTTAACGACAACGCTCATCTCCTCGAGCGCGGCGCGACCGGTGCCGTCTATCAAGGTCACGTTGTCGAAGATAATGGTCTGACTCAGGGCGGCGCTGGAGGCCAGGGCGGCGACGCCGGCCAGGGTCGATCTCAGTGTCTTTGGAAATATCATTTGTTTTGTTCCTTCATCTCACCCGTTACTGCCCCGCACCTTCGTCTGCAACGCATCTTGCCAGTTTACACCGCAGAGTCGTTAATACATCATGCATCGCCCTTCACAGCCTGACTTCTTCACGCACACAACCGGATCCCTACTGTATGCCGCGACAGGAATTCTCGACGTCCCTCGCCGCCGTGCTCACAATGACCGGGGCGGCCATCGGCCTCGGCAATATCTGGCGTTTTCCCTACATGATGGGATCCTACGGCGGCAGTGCGTTTCTGCTTGTGTACCTGCTGTTCGTCCTGCTGATTGCCATTCCCGCCCTTACCGGCGAGTGGGCATTGGGTCGCCACGCCCGCGGCGGGACGATTTCCGCGTTTGCGGCCTGCTATGGCGCCCGCGGTGGTCGCGTCCTCGGCTATGTGTTCGTGATCGCCATGCTCTGCTCAGGCTCCTATTACCTGGTGGTGATAGGCAACGTCGCCTATATGACATGGACATCGTTTGTTACCGGCTTTGCGGGTGAACATCACCAGCAGTTCCTCGACGGACTGGAACACGGTCCCACACGCTACCTGCTGGCACTGGCCGTGCTCCTGGGGATTCTCTGGGTGGCCTATCGCGGTCTGCACGACGGCATTGAGCGGGTCAGCAAGCTGTTCGTGCCGTTCTTCTTTGTCGTCATTATCTATCTTATCGTGCAGACCTTCAGGCTCGAGGGCGCGCCCGGCAAGATGCTTGAGTTCCTGACGCCCGATTTCACGCAGCTCACCACAACCTCGGTATTTGCGGCACTGGGCCAGGCGGTTTTTTCTGTTGGCCTTGGCGGCACGATCATGGTGATTTACGGCAGCTACCTGAGCCGGGGTTCGAGCCTGTGGCGCGGCGCCTTCGCCACGGCCGGTGCCGACACCGCGGCGGCCATGCTGGCGGCCCTGTTCATTTT
>JBHEPQ010000166.1:0-3194 GCA_046260215.1 Chromatocurvus sp. | reverse complement strand
CCAGTCACGCCAATCCGTTGCGCCACCTCGCACCGAGCGCCAAAGGACTTTTTGCGCTCAGCGGCATGGTGGCAGTGTACATAGCAACAACCCCTCTGGCTTCCTTGGCTGTGGCATCGTTGTTTGTTTTTCTCACCCTTGGAGTGGCGACAGTCGCGGTGCGCTCCTACCTGCTCATATTCGCTCCGGCACTGCTTTTTGTCGCCCTGGGTTCACTGGCCATAACCCTTTCCTTTACTTTCGGCAATTCCTGGCACGATATCGGGCTGCAATTTCTTCCCGCTGAGGTGTCGCGTGCAGCCACGGTCTGTTCCCGCTCACTCGGCAGTCTCAGTGCCCTGCTGTTTCTGACGATGACAACCCCTGTCAGCGATCTGATTGCGCTGCTGCGCCGCCTCCGCACCCCCGCGCTCCTGATTGATATCATGGTACTCGGCTATCGGTCCCTCTTTGTGTTCAACCAAGTGCTGCACGACACGCGTACAGCGCAGGCATCGCGCCTGGGCTACCGGTCGATGGGTCGGTCCCTGCGCGCGCTGGGAATATTGGTGGCCCACACCACAGTCCAACTCTGGGATCGCTCCCGGCAGCTCCATACTGCTGCGCTGGCGCGCGCAGGTGGCGAGAAGGCTCTGCATTTTGCTGATCAAAACGTTACTCACGCCCGGCTTCAATGCCTGATCGCCCTGTTTGCCGGCATCATCCTCAATCTTTTCGTGGTTATCAGCCCATGACATCTGCCATGCTCGAATTTGACAGGGTCACGCATAGCTATGCAGATAGAAGCCGCGGGCTCGACAACTGCACTCTTGCTATTCCACCCAACAGCCGCACTGCGATACTGGGGAAAAACGGAGCAGGCAAGACCACCCTGTTGCTGCATTGCAACGGCATTCTGAAGCCCCAAAGCGGCACCATACGTTATGGCGGCCAACCTCTCACCTATCAACGTGATGATCTTATCCGTCTGCGCACTGACGTCGGTATTGTTTTCCAGAACCCTGACAATCAGCTTTTTTCCGCCAGTGTTCGCGAAGACATCGCCTTTGGCCCTCTCAACCTCGGACTTCCAAAAGATGAAGTACTGCGACGGGTTGACGAGGCGCTCACCACCATGCATTTACACGACTGCGCCCACAAACCGGTGCAGAATCTCAGTTTTGGCCAGAAAAAGCGGGTCTGTCTGGCGGGAGTCCTTGCCATGCATCCTCAGGTTCTTATCCTTGACGAACCGATGACCGGACTCGACCCTGCCATGCAACGCGAGTTGCTCGCGCAGCTCGATAAACTTCAGGCCGCGGGGCTGACCCTGATACTCGCGACCCACGACATCGATTTTGCTTTTCAGTGGAGTGACACCCTGGTGTTCATGCACCAGGGGGCGTGCGCCGCCCGGTTCCCCACCGGCGACCTTGCAGAGCATCAGTCAACGCTATCAGCTCTTGGTTTTGAGCTGCCCCGCGTGGTGCAGCTATGGAACGCGATGCGACCCGATAAAGATCTGCCACCACCGCGTTCGGTAAAAGAATTGTGTGTTCATATCATGGAAAATAAAAAAGGCACTCCCGAATGAGCGGAGAGTTCACTCAAACCGAAACGCCGGACCTTTGCAATGCGGAAACAAAACTATCCATCGCTGCGGGTGACGAAGCCAGGTGCAGATGCACGTAACTTGCCAACACCACCCCGCAGGAAAGCCCCTCCTCGTGTAATGCTCCATTTCGATTGGTGCGTACCTGATAGGCCGCGTTCCAGTGCGGGTTCTTCAGCGGATCATCACACAGCTCGGAATAGTGGAATTCGTGCCCGCGTAACCGGGTGCCAACGGCACCCAACAGGGAAGGCTGTTGCAGAGTCACTTCCACGTACCCCAGACGTTTACGCCGCGAGCGCATTCGGCACCAGGCTGGAAGTATCCCGCCAAACCCCCATCTTTTTTCCCCGTCCTCCAATCCTTTACTGAGATACATCAATCCACCGCATTCGGCATACACAGGGCGACCACTGTTGCAGAACTCCCGCACGCTGTTGAGCATGCTGTGATTAGAGGAAAGCTGCTCGGCGTACTCCTCCGGGTAACCACCACCCAGGTAGAGGCCGTTACACCCAGGAGGGAGTTCTGTGTCCTCCAGGGGGGAGAAAAAGGCTAACTGCACGCCGCGCCGCCGCAGGGCGTCGATAAGATCCGGGTAGTAGAACTGGAACGCGGCATCGCAAGCGATGGCGAGGCGAACGCTACCGCTGTTTGTGTCTTGCGCCGGAGCTGGTGCTACTCTGCCCAGCGATGGCGCGTGACTCGCCTGTTGCAGCAGATGCTCAAGATTGAGATGTTGTTCGGCGGACGCAGCCAGTTGCCGAATGAGGCTGTCGTTCCACCGGGTTTCCGTGGCGGAGACCAGACCGAGATGGCGGCCGGGCAAAGCGGGCAGGGCATTGCGTGGCATCGCCCCGAGTAATGGGGGGAGCTCGGCGGCCTGCAATGCCGCGTCGAGAAGACTGGCGTGGGCGTCGGAGCCGCAGAAATTGGCAATAACTCCGCCAAGGGCGATGGCTGGCTCAAAGCTGGCATAGCCGTGGACGAGGGCGGCGAGACTGCGCGCCATGCCGTGACTGTTGACCACCAGCGCCACCGGTGCCTGGAGCCAGGCGGCGATCCGGGCAGTGCTACCTTCGAGGCTGGTCGGACTGCTGCCGTCAAACAATCCCATCACCCCTTCGATGATGGCGATATCCGCATCGGCGCTGTGTTCGCAAAACAGACGAATGACATACTCGCGCCCGCACATCCAGCCATCGAGGTTATAACAGGGCCGTCCGGAAACCCGGGTAAGATGCCCGGGATCGAGGTAATCCGGCCCGACCTTGAATGTCTGCACCTTGAGACCGCGCTGACGCAGAGCTGCCACCAGCGCCAGGGTCAGAGATGATTTACCCACGCCGCTATGACTCCCGGCGATCACGAGACGCGCGCAGGCGCTCAAAACTCCACCCCCTTGCGTGCCGGGATGCCCTGCTCCAGGGCGTGCTTGACGGGTTGAATCTCACTCACCGTGTCTGCAATTTCAATCAGCGCGCTGGAAGCTCTGCGTCCGGTAAGGACCACAGTCAAACCTGCAGGTGCGCGGCGCAGCAGGTCAATTACGCGTTGCTCCGCAAGGAGGCCGCGTGCGACAGCGCCGCACAGTTCGTCGAGG
>JBHEPQ010000140.1:0-4520 GCA_046260215.1 Chromatocurvus sp. | reverse complement strand
GTCCATCTCGTGCTGCAGGGCGACCGCATACATACCTTCAAGGTCACGCTCGAAGATCTCGCCATGCACATCACTGGCGCGTACCCGTATCTGTGTATGACGCACGACGTTGCCGACGACCCCGGGGACAGACAGGCAACTTTCTTCCACCAGTCCGGGCCTGCGCCGCGCCAGGATAGACGGGTTGACGTAAATCTGCGGGGCCGAATGATCCTCCGACAGGTCCATCACGAGCACCTGGCGAAGATCGCCCAGCTGCGGTGCCGACAGCGCAATACCGGTGGTGGCGTAAAGCGTGTCAAGCAGATTGTCTGCGAGCTCCTGGACACTGTGATTGAAGTCAGAGACGGGCGCGGATGTTTCCGCGAGACGGGGGTCCGGGTACGCAAGAACAGGGAGCTGTGGCATTGTCGATCCCTCAGGCTGACGTATTGCCCGCCGGTTCTGCGCGGGCGGGCGTCACGGCCGATGCACTATCCTCAGGTGGCCGCTCAGCACCTTTACGATTGCGCGCGCTGCGCAGCAGGGGCAGGAGGGCACCAAAAGTGATGAGCAACAGCGCAATCTCGATCAAATAGACCACGCCGTAGCCGGCTGCGGCCCCGGCAAAGCCCCAGGGCACATTCACATCCTCGAGCGCGACGGTCGCCAGGTCGCGGATCACGCCGCTGAAAGCCAGGGCGAGCCCGGCCGCAGTGGCCTGCACGGCACCCCATGAGCCCAGCGCCAGCCCCACCTGCGACGCCGGGGCCCGATTCATCGTCGCGGTCAGGGTTCCGTGCGCAAACAGAGCGCCACCGAAACCGATCAGGAAATTGCCAATCAGGAAAAACGGCAACTGACCGCTCGGGACAGACAGGATGACCAGCAGAAAGGCCGGCAATCCAAGCATCACCCCGGTCTGCGCCACCCGGTAGGCCGCAACGCCGCGCTGCATAATCCAGACGGCGAAGCCAAAACCGGTGAGGCCGCCGATAGCAAACAGGGCCGTCAGTTTTGTTGTATAGCTTACGCTCAGCGCGAGCACCTCCCCGCCAAAGGGCTCAAGCAGTACATCCGCCATGTTGAAGGCCATGGTACCCAGCCCGACCACGGCAAGGCGTAAAACGGCGCTGCCACCCTGACAGAACCTCCCCCAGGATTCAGCAAAGCTCGGGTCCGTCTCCGTCCCCGCGGCACCCCGAGGCGGGCGCCGGCTTTCCTGCTTCCACAGCGAGGTAAGATTCAGGGCAGCGGTCGCCACAGCCGCACCCTGAATCACCTGTATCAGCCGTCCCGGCGAGAAGTCCGCAAGCGCAGCACCGAACAGGAGCGCCGTGGCGATCATGCCGAGCAACTGCATGACATACATGAGGCCCACAACTTTGGCGTGTGACTCGGGCGGCGTCAGGTCCGTGGCGAGAGCCAGGCCGGCAGTCTGCGTGACGTGCACACCAACGCCCACGAGTAAAAAGGCAAGGGCAGCAGAGATATAGCCGACCCAGACCGGGGCCGTCGCCGCTTCACCCTCTCCGGCCAGGACCAGAATGGCGAATGGCATGATGGTCAGACCGCCGAACTGCGCCAGCGTACCATTCCACATGAACGGGACGCGCCGCCATCCCAGTTCACAGCGGTGCGTATCGGAGCGGTGACCGATCAATGCCCGGAAGGGTGCAAAGGCCAGCGGTAGTGCGAGCATGATGCCGACCAGGGTGGCAGGTACATCCAGCTCTACGATCATGACCCGATTGAGCGTGCCGACAAGCAGCACCAGCGCCATGCCCACAGACACCTGAAACAAAGACAGGCGCAGCAGTTTGCCCAGGGGAAGATCGGGCGTCGCCAGTTCGGCGAAAGGCATATACCTAACACCTGCCTTTGCCCACGCCCGCATGAACTTACGCCCGAATCGATTCATCGTTATCGCGTGCGTCAGAACCTCGTTTGTGCAGGGATATATTCAGTCCCGCTGATTGGTCAGCAGCTTGAACCCGAAGCTGGTGCGCTTCTGTTTGTTCTCGGTCAGCGTCTTCATGCCAAGCTTGGAGGACAGCCATGCCGGATTGTCGGTAAGCCCGCTATTGAAGGTCAGCTTGTTCTTCAACTTGACCGGGAAGAGCGTCCAGTGCGAATCCTTCAGCGGGTTATCGCCCGACAGGAAGCTGAGCCGTCTCTCCAGGCAGGGTATACCAATAAAATCGGAGAAAGGCGATGGATTATCCGGCTTCGGCGCATCGAGCAACTCTGCAGGTAGCGCGCCACTGCTGTCCATGATGGTGTGGGCGCGTAAACCATTACCGTAGTAGGCACCGACCACCACCAGAGACTTGCCCTTTTCGAGGGCGCGCACACAGACCCATGCGCGGGTAATTTCCAGGTCGCCTGCCGGTCGGACTTTTTCTACCAGTTCCTCAGCGCTCAGAATGGCCGGCTCTGCCGGAGCCTGGGGTGCAGTTGGTGCTGCTGCCATCTCGCCCCCTTCATCGCTCTCTCTATCGCCTCCTGCCGGCTCTACAGCTTCCCCTGCCAGCGTGCTGGTAGCGGCTCCGGAAGGCGTCGGCGGCGCCATGACAAAGGTGCTGTCCTCATCAAAGCCCGCGGCTTTGAGTTTTTCGGCCGCATCCCTGGCCTGATCACCACTTTCAAAAATTCGTGCCAAAGGTCTCATCGACGTGAACCTCCAGGAAAGCGTCAGGAAGCTTTTATCTCCCGATAAAAAACTCCCGACAAAAATAAGGCGGCGGTCAACCAGGAGTTAACCACCGTTGGTCCGCGCATTACGCGGTGTTGAGCCGGCGCTCTAGCCGCCACCAGCCAAGAAGCCCGCAAAGTAAGGCGTGTTATTCAGGACTGCGTGATGCACGATCATCGAAATCACGACAACCGAGCCCAGGAACAGCGGCAGCCCTACTGTCGGGCTTACAACACACCAGATTCTTCCTTGGTTCATAACTTCTTCTCCTTAGCTCAGCCACGGCGTGAGTACCGCCGCGAGAATGTGCGCAACTACCGCGATGGCGAAGAACACACGCGCACCATCAATGACGTGCTTGTGCATTTCTTCGGATTCTTTGATCGTCAGGCCGGTGGGCCATACACGATCGGGATCGTTGATATCATTTGCCATATTCATCTCCGTAAAACAGCGACCTATCGCTGATTAATCCGAGTCATACCCTGTTTAGCAGCAGGAAGCCGGACGACATCGCCATCAGGACAACCACAAGACTCGCTACCCAGACATCACGGCAGAAAACCCTTGCTGCTGTCTAAACTTTAGTCTGCTGTCGCGAAACTGTCAAGAGTACTTGTCATCTTTAAGTGTCAACTTATATTGACACTTGCCGTCGTCCAGGGTTTTAAATCAACTTCAATGACTTTGCAGTAGCAGAGCTGCTTCGTCTCTCGCTGCGTGCTCGCGTTACCCGGCGTGTCATCCTGATTGGATTTGGCTCTATAACGTGGCTACTTATGGCTTCTCGATACCTTCGGTGTCAGGATTGACTACGATCGTTATTTTACGCTCCTGACCTTTGCTGCCGTTATCGGTGTTTTCGCGGCGCCCGTGCTTGCGAAGTCCAGGCAGGAGACGCTATGTCGGCGTCATCGAGTGCAGCTGAACCTGCATCTGCCACCGACTCTGCAGTGCTGGTAACAGGAGGGGTGCATGACATACCGGATCCAGAAATACCCTGTGGGCTGGCGGCTGCTGCACTGGTTGATGGCGCTGATGGTTCTGACGCTGATCCCCGTCGGACTGTGGATGGCTTCGCGCGCGGAGGCCGATATCTGGGGAGAGCTCACTAACACACTGTACAGCTGGCACAAGCTGATCGGTTTCAGCGTCCTCTTGCTTATGATCCTTCGGATTATTGTGAGAGTCCGCTTCAAGACCCCGGGTTACCCGGATTCGATGCCGCCCAGGCTGCGCTTGGCCGCAGGACTGGTGCACCGCCTGATGTACGCGCTGCTTGTGCTGACACCCCTGTTTGGCTGGGCCGGTGTCACGGCGTTCCCTGCCCTGGTCACGGTGGGCGGCTACGAGCTGCCGGCGATGCCCCTCGTGCCGGAAGACGGGGGTCTGGCGGAGTGCCTGTTCGAATTGCACGGTGTCTTTGCCATTACCCTGGCAGTGCTGATCGCCTGTCATTTCGCGGCAGCGGTCCGCCACCTGATCCGCGGGGATGGCATTTTCAGGCGGATGCTGTAGTGGCGTCTGCAGAATGCTGCCTGGCCCTGATTGTGGGCGACCAGGCGTCGTTAATGTCGCGCCGGCGTTGCATGATCGGCGGTAAATCCCGCTCTTCGGCGATGCTCAGCAATCCGCGCCGTGCCAGCCAATGTCCCACCGCCGTACTCCCGCTCAAGGCTGAAAGAGGCAGGGCCATGATCAGGCCGGAGACGATCGGTAGCATCCAGTACAGCAGCGAGGAGGGCAACCACAACAACACAGCCAGAATCAGCAGGCCGACGATCGTGTAAACGCCGTGACTTGCCAGCAAGCGGTGCCACCGAGGGTCCACGCCCTGCCGCTGCTG
>JBHEPQ010000106.1:0-8716 GCA_046260215.1 Chromatocurvus sp. | reverse complement strand
ACGACCGTATTCTTCGGAAAAGACCGGCGCGTACTGCTTGCGGTCAGGGTGCCGATTTCATCGTCGGACAGCCCCCGAAATATCTCTACTTGATGCAACATACAGGCATCTTTCCCCCTGGAGCCCGGAAGTTCTCACTCGTCACAATAGTACCCTATGCAGTCGCGGGTGTGCACCTGGTGGTCCGCTCACGGCATTTCCCCGGCAGCCGGCGCAGGGATATACTCAGGCTGCATGAAACGCGAGATACAGGCAGAGTACCGACAGCCAGGCAATGGGCCGCTGCCAGATGACGTTATCGTCTATCCCTGGCGCGACGCCCTGCTGCGTGCGCTGCGTGGGCTGCTCGAGCTCGATGAGCCAGCAGGACTGACTACATCGGCACATGAAGACCTGAAAAGCCTGCGCCGGGCAGGACAACACATGTTGTCGATCCTGGCCGACACGACCGCACACAGCCAACATGATGTGCGTAACCAGCTCAACGCATTGCGCGGCTACGGCGAGATGCTCGAGGAACAGCTGCCTCCGGGTGCCCGGGGCACGCTCGCTGGGTCGCTACAGCGTCTGCTGCTGGCAACACGCAGCGCGGAGACCCCGATACCGCATGATGCAGGCTCCGACGAGGGCATAACGCTTGCGGGCGAGTCCGGGTACATTCTCGCCGTGGATGACCGCCGCGAGAATCGTGAACTCGTGGCACGCTATCTATCCCGCTGTGGCCATTCTGTCATTACCGCGGCCAGCGGAGAGGAGGCGCTGGCAACGCTGGAGGGTGCGGATGTCGATGTCGTTCTGCTGGATCTGCTGATGCCGGGGATGGATGGCCACGAGGTACTGGATCGCATCAAGACGCACCCGGAGTGGCACGCAACCCCGGTCATTGTCATTTCGGGCCACCAGGATATGCAGGGCATTATCCGCTGTATAGAGGCCGGCGCAGATGACTATCTGTTCAAGCCGTTCAACCCGGTGCTGCTGCAGGCGCGCATCAAGGCCGGCATCGAGCGCAAACGCTGGCATGACCGCGAGGAGAAATACCGTGAACAGCTGGAGCGCAATGAACAGTTCATTCGCGCCACCTTCGGTCGCTACCTCTCGGATGAGATTGTCACCGATATTCTCGAGCGCCCGGAGGGGCTGGAACTCGGTGGCAGGTTGCGGGAAGTGACCATTCTCATGTCGGATATCCGGGGCTTTACCACACTGTGCGAGCAGCTCGAACCGACCGAAGTGGTGCGTGTCCTCAACCGCTATCTGGGCACGATGACCGACATCATTCTAAGCTACCAGGGCACCATCGACGAATTTATCGGCGATGCCATTCTTGCAGTATTTGGCGCACCACAGCAGCGCAACAACGATGCCGATCGCGCCGTGCAGTGCGCCCTAGCCATGCAGGCCGCCCATGACGATCTCAACAGACACAACAGGGAAGAGGGCTTCCCGACGCTGCACACGGGTATCGCACTGAATACGGGCCAGGTAATTGCGGGCAACATCGGCTCCGAAAGGCGCAGCAAGTACGGCTTTGTCGGACATGCCATGAACGTCACGGCGCGTATCGAGGACGTCACCCGCGGCGGCGATGTGATGATTGCCGACGCCACATTGCAAAAACTCCTGTGCAGCTACCGCATCGATGACAGCCGCGAGATCCGCGCGCCGGGCATGGATGATCCACTGCATATACACCGTGTTCTTGGCAGCGCGTCATGAAACCTCCTCGCATTCTGCTGGTGGAGGACAATGAGCTTGGGCGGGATATGCTCAGCCGCCGACTCGACCGCGCAGGCTATGAGGTCATCACGGCGGCGGACGGCGAGCGCGCTCTTGGCATGATGCGCGAGCAGCAGCCAGCGCTGGTCCTGATGGATATGAGTCTACCCGTGATGGATGGCTGGACCGCCTGTCGCAGCGCGCGGTCCGAGCCGGGGATGCGGCAGATACCGATCATCGCGCTGACCGCGCACGCCATGGCGAGTGACCGCCAGAGCGCCCTCGCCGCCGGCTGCGACGATTTCGCCACCAAGCCCGTCGACTTTCCGCAGTTGCTGGAGAAGATCCGGACCCTGCTGCCGACATGAGCCTGCGACGCCGCCTGACGCTGTCGCTTTTCACCATCCTTGTCCTGTTCGCGATCAACGTGGGCACTCATTTCTGGGGGAGCTATGCCCGGAGCGAGAGCATGGTCGCCTATCGTCAGGCGGTGGAGGCCGCCCAGCTATCGACAGAGCTGGAGCAGATGCTGAACGATCAACGCCAGCAGATTCTGATCCTGGCCACCCTGCGGGAAACCACCGACGACAGACTGGAAGACAATGAGCAGGCTCGCGCCGTTGCGGACATCGGTATCACCCGGGAACGCATTCGCAACCTCGGTGCCCTGAGCAGGGATGTCACGCAGCTGCAGTTTGAGCGCCTGCTGGCGAGCGGGAACGCACTGCTCGACGACTGGCTCGCGTTCTACCGCAACTACAACGACGATGGTTTCAGCGTGGACGTTGACGATCCCCTGCCCTTTCTTGAAGCGAGTCAGCGACTGAAGGAGCTGGAACAGCGCCAGGCGTTCATCGCCGTTCAGCGCGCCAGCGTCATTGATCGCACTATCGCCCTGACCGATCGCATCACCGTTATCGGCTTTATCGCTTCCATATTTCTCACGGCAATCCTAGGTTTTTTTCTGGTCAGCTATACCAATGACTCCCTGAAGCGCCTGAAGCGGGGTACCGAGCGCATCGGCAGCGGTGATCTGGATTACCGTATCGAAGACATAGACGACGACGGCGAGCTCGGCGACCTTGCCGACGCCTTCAACACCATGTCCGACAAATTGCGCGCTGCCGTAGAGAAAGAACAGCAGGCCAAACAAGACGCTGACGAGGCCAACGCCGCCAAAAGCATTTTCCTTGCCAATGTCAGTCATGAGCTGCGCACGCCCCTGAACGCCATTATCGGGTACAGTGAGATGCTGCACGACGAACTGGGCGATCGTAAACGCATGGATCGCCCACAGCTTCAGCAGGATCTCGGACGCATCACGCTCTCTGGAAGACAGCTACTCGCGCTGATCGACGACATTCTGGATCTGTCGAAAATTGAAACCGGCAAAATGGCCTTGAATCTCGAGGAATTTCGAGTCGAGACGGTACTGCACGATCTGTGCGACAGCCTCTCACCGATACTGCAGCAGAAAGACAACCGCCTGACGATTGACCTCGGCGAGGATCTGCCCGCGCTGCACTCGGACGCCGGAAAGTTCCGGCAGGTTCTGATCAACCTGCTGAGCAATGCCAACAAATTTACCGACGGTGGCACTATCGCGCTATCCGCCCGCCGCGGTAGTGCACCTTTCAATATCCGCATCGCGGTTGCCGACACCGGCATCGGCATGACGCCAGAGCAGCAGAAAAAGGTTTTCGGGGCCTTCGTGCAGGCCGAGCCGGAGACCAGTATCGCCTACGGCGGCACCGGCCTCGGTCTTGCCATCAGCCGGGACTACTGCACACTGATGGGGGGGCGGCTGACCGTTACCAGTACCCCCGGCGGCGGCGCAACGTTTACGGTCGAGCTTCCCGCTGACCCAGGGCCAACTCCCGCAGCCGTTTGAGAGCCTGCTCGCGCTTTTCCAGATCTGCCTTGAGGAGAGCGTTACTGTTTTTGAGGTCGCTCAGGTGCGTGGCCTGCTGCAGAAAGGCATCCAGCGCTGCATAGAGTAGCGCGATACTGTCGTGCAGCTGCATGTCCTCCCGGTAACTCCGCTGTAGCTGCTTGAAAGAGGCCAGCGCAGCGTCGGCATCGTAAAACGGGCTGCGCGGAAGCATGCTGGCATAGGCGATAGCCAACGTGGCCTCCCAGCGCGCGGTGTCTGCCTTCTCGAGACGCCGATAACGCTGGAACTGCTGAACCGCCTCGATATATTCGCCCCGTGCCAGCGCCTGCATGCCACGATCGAGGAACGTATAGTCCACCGGCTCCTGATCCGACTGACAATTGCAGTTGTCCGGCTCAGGCAGGTTCAGATTCAGCTCGACAGTGCGGTCGGGGCGCGCCGCGGGCGGCGCCGGCTCGTCGCCGCGGTCGACTACCGGCGCGCAGGCCTGCAGCAAGAGCACAAAAGCCAGGCATGCAGCCGGCGCTGAAGCCTGTCGGGGAGGCAGCATCATCTCCGCTTCACTCGGGTCGCAGGTGCGGGAATAGCAGCACGTCTCTGATGGACGGGGAATCCGTCAGCAGCATCACCAGACGGTCGATACCGATTCCCTCCCCGACCGTTGGCGGCATGCCATACTCCAGCGCACGCACGTAGTCATGATCGTAATGCATCGCCTCTTCGTCGCCCGCCTCTTTCTCTGCTACCTGTTGCTGAAAGCGTGCTGCCTGATCTTCCGCATCGTTGAGCTCGGAAAACCCGTTCGCCAGCTCGCGCCCGCCGACGAAAAACTCAAAGCGCTCGGTCACAAAAGGGTCGCTGTCGCTGCGCCGAGCCAGCGGCGATACCTCAGTGGGGTAGGCCGTGATGAAGGTTGGCTGGTCGAGCTGATCCTCGACGCTGTGCTCGAAAATCTCCAGCTGCACTTTGCCCAGACCCCAGCTGTCTTTCAGCGGAATGCCCCGCAACGTTGCGAACTGCCGCGCTTCGGTTTCATCGGACAGCTGCCCGGCGGACAGGTCGGGGTTGTACTCGAGGATCGAGTCGAACAACGAGAGGCGTCGGAAGGGCTGTGAGAAATCGTAGTCCGTGCCCTGGTAGTGCACAGTGGCGCTGCCCAGCACGCAGACGGCCAGTCCCCGCAGCATGTCTTCTGTCAGATCCATGGCGTCCCGGTAATCGGCGTAGGCCCAGTAGTACTCGAGCATGGTGAACTCGGGGTTGTGCCGGGTGGACAGGCCCTCATTGCGGAAGTTGCGATTGATCTCGTACACCCGCTCAAAGCCGCCCACCGTCAGACGCTTCAGATAGAGCTCAGGTGCGATGCGCAGGTACATGTCCAGATCGAGTGCATTGTGGTGAGTCACAAACGGCTTTGCCGCGGCGCCACCGGGTATGACCTGCATCATGGGGGTTTCCACCTCCATGAAACCGCGCTCATTCATATACTCGCGAATGAAGGTGACGATCTTCGAGCGACGCTCGAACACCCGCCGGGAATCCTCGTTCACGATCAGGTCGACGTAGCGCTGGCGATAGCGCATTTCCTGATCCGAGAGGCCATGATACTTGTCGGGCAGGGGCCGCAGCGCCTTGGTCAGCAGACGGACCTCCTGCATGTTGATATACAGGTCACCCTTGCCGGATTTGTGCAGGGGGCCGCGGGCCGCGACGATATCGCCCAGATCCCAGGACCGGATGTACTCCAGTGTGGCGGCGTCGAGGACCTTGCGGTTGATGTAGAGCTGAATCTGCGCGGAACCGTCCTGTATCAGCAGGAAGGACCCGCGGTTGCGCACCAGGCGCCCGGCCACGGCGTACTCGTCGTTGCGCTGCTCCAGGTCCTCCTTGGTGGCCTCAGCGTAGCGCTCCTGCAGCTCTGCCGCCATGGCGCTGCGACGGAAGTCATTGGGGAAGGGGTTACCCTGTTTGCGCAACGCGTCCAGTTTAGATCGACGCTCGGCGATGAGCCGGTTTTCGTCCTGTGGGTCGCCCTGGGGTTCACTCATAACCGATATCCGCTTACAGACCGCTTTTCAACGATGCTTTGATGAAGTCATCAAGGTCGCCGTCGAGGACGGCCTGGGTGTTACTCGTTTCCACGCCCGTGCGCAGATCCTTGATACGGGAAGCATCCAGCACATAGGAGCGGATCTGGCTGCCCCAGCCGATATCTGCTTTGTTGTCTTCCATCGTCTGCTTTTCCTCACTGCGCTTCAGCACCTCTACCTCGTAGAGTTTGGCGCGCAGCAGCTTCATCGCATTGTCGCGGTTCTGGTGCTGTGAGCGTTCCGTCTGGCATTGCACAACGATACCGGAGGGCGCGTGAGTCAGACGCACCGCAGAATCGGTCTTGTTGATGTGCTGGCCGCCCGCACCGGAGGCCCGGTAGGTATCGACGCGGATATCTGCGGGGTTGATGTCGATCTCGATGTTGTCGTCGATTTCCGGTGACACGAATACGGACGCAAACGAGGTGTGCCGACGATTACCGGAGTCAAACGGGGACTTGCGCACCAGGCGATGCACACCCGTCTCGGTGCGCAGCCAGCCGAAGGCGTACTCCCCTTCGAAACTGATGGTCGCGCTCTTGATGCCTGCCACGTCGCCGGCCGACACCTCGATAAGCTCTGTCTTGAAGCCCCGGGTCTCACCCCAGCGGAGGTACATGCGAAGCAGCATTTCGCCCCAGTCCTGCGCCTCGGTACCCCCGGAGCCGGCCTGAATATCCAGATAGGCGTTGTTCGGATCCACCTCGCCGCTGAACATGCGACGGAACTCCAATTTGCCCAGAAGCCTGTCCAGCTGGTCAATTTCATTTTCGACCTCGACCAGCGTGTCGGTGTCGTTCTCGCTGGCCGCGAGCTCAACGAGGTCGGCGGTATCACGGGTGCCACTGCTCAGGGTTTCAAGTGTGTTGACGATATCCTCCAGTGAGGATCGCTCCCTGCCGAGTTCCTGCGCCCGCTCGGGTCTGTCCCAGACACTGGGCTCAGCGAGTTCCAGCTCGACCTCTGTCAGTCTCTCTTTGCGGCCATCGACGTCAAAGATACCCCCTGAGCACGTCGGTGCGCGCTTCCATCTCTTTCAGACGCTGCAGGACAGGGCTGATTTCCAACATAACAATGATTTCCTGTGAATGGACCCGCATTCTACCGCAGTGTCGCCGCCGCGTGAACGCGTCGCTGCTGGCAAGCCATGCAGCTCTAAACGTCGAGACCGACCGCAGCCTCCAGGTGCACGACAATCAACTGCAGGCTGCGCTGCCCGCGAAACTCGTTGACATCAAGGCGGTATACCAGATGCAGCGCCTGCACCTCCTCGTCGGGCCAGACGGCGGGATCAATATTGAAGGCAATTGCATCGACCTGTCGCCCACACCCGGGCAGCTCCAGCGTGAGCTTCAGGTGACGCTCACCAACAAGCCGCTGCGCCGCCACCCGGAAACGACCGTCGAACAATGGCTCCGGGAACTGCTGCCCCCAGGGACCCGCCGCCCGCAGTTCCTCGGCCAGGGCCAGATCAAAATATTCCGCTGCGAGTTCACCATCACTGTGCAGCACCGCTTCGAGGTCCTCTGCACGGGCAACCCGCGCGACCTCTGCCGCCAGCGCCTGCGCAAAGTCGTCGAACCGGTCAGCCGGAAGACTCAGGCCCGCTGCCATGGCGTGCCCGCCGAACCGGTGCACCAACCCGGGATGGCGCGCATCGATGGTCGCCAGCACATCCCGGATGTGTATCCCGGGAATGGAGCGGGCGGAACCTTTCAGTTCGCCGCTACCCGAACTGGCAAAGGCAATCACCGGACGGTGCAGACGCTCTTTGACTCGCGACGCCAGGATACCGACCACGCCCTGGTGCCAGCCGGGATCGTACAGCGCCAGCGCAGCCGGGGCCCGCACGGAATCAATTTCTGTACGCGCCAGCAGCCGCAGGGCCTCGTCCTGCATGCCCTGCTCGATAAATCGACGGTCGCGGTTGAACTGGTCCAGCTGGCGAGCGTAACCCAGCGCGACAGATTCGTCGTCGGCCAACAGGCACTCGATACCGATTGACATGTCATCGAGGCGTCCCGCTGCATTCAGCCTGGGGCCCACGGCAAAGCCGAGATCAGCAGCCACCAGCGCAGTGGCATTGCGTCCGGCTACCGCCAGCAGGGCCTGAATGCCGGGACAGGCGCGTGCGGCGCGTATCCGCTTGAGACCCGCCTGCACCAGGATACGGTTGTTGTGATCCAGCGCCACCACGTCTGCAACGGTACCGAGAGCCACCAGGTCGAGGAACTGTCCGAGGTGCGGCAGCGCAAGACCCTGCTGCTGGAACCATCCGGCATCGCGCAGCTGCCGGCGCAGCGCCAGCATGACGTAAAAGATGACGCCGACGCCGGCGAGGTGCTTGCTGGGAAAATCGCAGTCCGGCTGGTTGGGGTTGACGATAATGCGCGCGTCGGGCATCGCCTCCCCCGGCAGGTGGTGATCGGTGACCAGGACATCGATAGCGGCGGCATTCGCGGCGTCAACGCCATCAATGCTGGAAATACCGTTATCCACGGTTATTATCAGATCCGGCGAGCGCTCCCGGGCCAGGGCAACGATTTCCGGGCTGAGCCCGTAGCCGTAATCAAAGCGATTGGGCACCAGATAATCCACCCGGGTGGCGCCGCAAGCCCGCAGCGCACGGACAGCGAGGGCACAGCTGGTAGCGCCGTCCGCGTCGAAGTCACCGATCAGCAGAATCGCCTGCTGCTCCGCCAGCGCCTGCGCGAGCCGCTGCGCTGCGCGGTCGGCGTGCAGCAGATGCTGCGGCGGTATCAGCCCGGCGAGATCCAGATCAAGCTGCGCCGGATCAGTCAGGCCTCGCGCCGCATAGGTGCGCGCCAGCAGGGGATGTAGTCCGGCATTGCGTAAGGCCCGGTCATCCGGGGCTTGGCGTCGGACCAGTCGCGGCGTGACGGCTGACACGGAACCTATTGGACCGCTCGTGAGCTACTAGCGACGGATCTGCTCCGCCATCACCGCCTGAACTGCTTTCAGGTCATTGGCGACCACGGTGTAGTGCTCCCGC
>JBHEPQ010000096.1:0-15082 GCA_046260215.1 Chromatocurvus sp. | reverse complement strand
CGCAGAAATTCAACCAGCTCGCTGACTTCTTCCTTCGCCTCGTCGCACCCGGCCACGTCCGCGAAAGTGGTCTTGACCTGATCTTCGGACAACATCCGCGCCTTGCTCTTGCCGAAGCTCATCGGTCCACCTCGACCGCCGGCTCCACCCTGCATCTGGCGCATGAAGAACATGAACACGGCGATAATGATGAGGATCGGGAAGCTGGCCACAAGAAGTTGTGTCCACACGCTCTGCTGCTCCGGCTCACGCCCTTCTACCTCGACGTTGTGCGCCAGCAGATCATCCATCAGCTTCGGATCGTCGACCATGGGTCGCGTCGTTTCAAACTGCGAACCATCGCTGCGCGTGCCCATGATGGTGACGCCATCGATCACCACTTTTGCCACCTGGTCACGGTTTACCTCCTCGATGAAGTCGGAGTACACCACGCGTTCCATCGGCGTTTGCATATTGAAATTATTGAAGATCGACAGCAGAACCGCCGCGATCACCAACCAGAGTAATAGATTCTTTGCCATATCGTTCAATGCTGCTTCCTCACCAGTCCAGTGTTAGAAAAACGAGCGGGACAGCTCCTGTCAATAAATTTACATACCCAGTATAGCGCAAGTAAGCCTTACCGCCTGCCCATTGCTGAGAAAGCTTTATCTGCAGCCATGCGCTGTGTCACTCAACTTTATAGGAATCCTGCCCCACATACCATTTACCGGAATTGCAGCAGACCGGCCGCATCAGGGCAACCTGTCCCGCGCCACGACATAGACCTCCCGGGAGCGGGATCGCGAGGCCGCCGGCTTGCGCGTCAGGACCTGACCAAAACCACCGCGGGTTTCTTTCAGAACCGTCTCGAAACCCTCACCGTGAAACACCTTGCTGACAAAGGTGCCACCGGGGCGCAAAACGCGCAGCGCCATATCCAGAGCCAGCTCCACAAGAACCATGGCGCGCGGCTGATCAACCGCCGTCATACCGCTCATATTAGGCGCCATATCCGAGAGCACGATATCTGCGCCGTCCGGCCCAACCTCTGCCAGAAGCTGCGCGAATACGGCGTCTTCGGTAAAGTCGCCCTGAATGAAGCTGACGCCGGCGAGCGCATCCATCATCAGTATGTCAGAGGCGATCACCCGACCGCGCGGTCCCACGAGTTCGGCAGCGACCTGAGACCAACCGCCCGGAGCGCTCCCGAGGTCGACCACAGTGGCCCCCGCGCGCAGCAGGCGGTCGCGCTCCTGAAGCTCGATAAGCTTGTAGCAGGCGCGGGACCGGTAGCCCTCCCGCTGTGCTCGCTTCACATAGGGGTCGTCGCGGTGTTCCTGCAGCCAGGCCTTGCTTGATGGACGTTTCCTAGGCATCAATCTGACTTGTCTGGCAGGGTTTCCGCCGGTGGCACTGGTGGTGTAAGCTCCCCGACTCCGAAAACGACCTGACGTGTACTCTTTGCATGACCTCTACCGAGCGCCAGGAACAGCGACACCTCAAGGCCATAGGGCACAGGCTCAAACCCGTGCTCACCATCGCCGACAAGGGCCTGAGTGAAAATGTGCTGGCGGAACTCGATCGTGCACTGAATGACCACGAACTTATCAAGGTCAGACTGTCTGTCGGCGATCGGGATGTCCGCGACGCCACCGTTGCCGAATTGACGACCCGCAGTGGCGCTCAATCCGTGCAGCGTATCGGGAATGTCGTTCTGCTGCTGCGGCGCAGTGCACAGCCGGATCCGCGGCTGTCGAATCTGATCCGAAGAATCTGACCTGCCGATGCCCACCGGCAGGGGACACCGAAAAGAACTTCAAACGCTGAAAGGTGTTCCACACAAGCACAGGCGTTCCTGACGATTAGATGTGTTCCACGCCATCGATCTCGTACTCGATATCACCGCCCGGCGCCTTCACGACGACGACATCTCCCTCTTCCTTGCCGATCAGTGCACGCGCAATCGGTGAGCTCACGGAAATGAGATTATTCTTCACGTCAGCTTCATCATCGCCGACGATCCGGTAGACCACCGTTGCATCGGTATCCATGTTCAGGAGCGTGACCGTAGTGCCAAAAATGACCTTGCCTGAGGGGTCGATCTGGGTAACGTCGATAACCTGGGCACCGGCGAGCTTGTTCTCGATCTCCATGATGCGGCCCTCCGCGAAACTTTGCTGCTCACGCGCCGCATGGTACTCGGCATTCTCCTTCAGATCGCCGTGCGCCCGAGCCTCCGCGATCGCCTGTGTGATGCGCGGCCGATCGACTTTTTTCAATCGGTCCAGTTCCTTGCGAAGTGCGGCCTCGCCCTGCACTGTCATGGGCACTTTGTTCATGGCTGAATACTCCCGTGAAGGTCCTGCAGCCGCCGCACCTTGGTGTCACCCTTTTGCTTGAGCGATAGACATACGGCCTCGGCGGCCGTCAGGGTCGTCGTATAAAACGCGCGATGTGCCTCAGCGCTGGCACGTATGGGAGCGGAATCCATGATCGCACGACGACCCTCGGTGGTGTTGATGATGATATCTGCCTCATTATTCTTGATCATGTCCACGATGTGGGGACGCCCCTCCAGAACCTTGTTGACACGCCGCACTGACAGACCGGCGTCCTCCAGTGCGGAGGCCGTGCCACGTGTTGCCGCCAGCGTGAAACCCAGCTCGACCATCTGCTTCGCCACGGCGATTGCGCCGGGCTTGTCGACGTCCCGCACACTGATCAATACCGTGCCGCTGCGGGGCGCCGGGTCACCCGCGGCGAGCTGGGCCTTGGCAAAGGCATCGGCGAAGGTGTCACCCGTGCCCATTACCTCTCCCGTCGACTTCATCTCCGGTCCAAGAATCGGGTCGACGCCGGGGAATTTGTTGAACGGGAGGATCGCCTCCTTGACGCTGAAATACGGTGGTACGATTTCATGCGTGAAATGCTGCGAGGCCAGTGTCTGCCCGACCATGCAGCGCGCCGCAATCTTTGCCAGTGACGCACCAATACATTTCGAGACAAAAGGGACCGTGCGCGAGGCGCGCGGATTTACCTCAATGATATATACGACATCATCCTGCCACGCAAGCTGCACGTTCATCAATCCGCGCACGCCCAGTTCAAGCGCCATCTGCCGCACCTGATCGCGCATCACATCCTGAACGCTCGCAGGCAGGCTGTAAGGCGGCAGCGAGCAGGCGGAATCACCCGAATGGACACCGGCCTGCTCTATGTGCTGCATGATGGCACCGATGACCACTGTCTCGCCATCGCTGACGGCGTCGATATCGACCTCGATGGCCGCACTCAGGAAACTGTCGAGCAACACCGGCGATTCGTTGGAGACGGATACCGCATCATTCATGTAGCGCAGCAGATCCTCCTCGCGATAAACGATCTCCATGGCCCGGCCACCAAGCACGTAGGAAGGTCGCACAACCAGGGGATAGCCGATATTCCGCGCCGCAGCCAGGGCGGCATCGACACTGCGCACCGTGGTATTCGCGGGCTGCTGCAGATTTAGCTTGTCGATCATCTGCTGAAAGCGCTCGCGATCCTCGGCGCGATCAATGGCATCCGGGGTGGTGCCGATGATCGGCACGCCGGCCGCCTCGAGATCCCGCGCCAGCTTCAGCGGTGTCTGCCCGCCAAACTGCACAATCACGCCCTCTGGCTTCTCCAGATCGACAATTTCCAGCACGTCTTCCAGCGTGATCGGCTCGAAATACAGGCGATCGGAGGTATCGTAGTCGGTAGACACGGTTTCCGGATTGCAGTTGATCATGATGGTCTCATAACCATCCTCACGCATTGCAAGTACCGCGTGCACGCAGCAGTAATCGAACTCGATGCCCTGGCCGATGCGGTTCGGTCCGCCGCCGATAACCAGTATCTTGCGACGCGAGGAAGGCGCGGCCTCGCACTCCTCCTCGTATGTGGAATACATGTAGGCGGTGTCGGCGACAAATTCGGCCGCACAGGTATCGACTCGCTTGTATACCGGGCGGATACCCAGCGCATGGCGATGAGCACGCACTTCCGATTCGGCGACGCCGAGCAGGACGGCAAGGCGGGCATCGGAGAATCCCTTACGCTTCAGGCTGAACAGGCGCTCGTGTCCGATATCACCCAGAGCCACCTTCTTTAGGCTGTCCTCGTCGAGAACGATGTCTTCAATCTGCACCAGGAACCATGGATCGATACCCGAGTATGCGTGCACTTCATCCACGGACATACCGGCGCGGAAGCCGTCTGCGAGATACCAGATACGATCGCAACCGGGGTTGGTCAGCTCGGCGACCAGCTCATCACGAAGATCAGGGTTGTCCACGTCCAGCATGTGTTCAAAGCCGGTGGAACCGACCTCGAGACTGCGCAGCGCCTTTTGCAGTGACTCCTGAAAGGTGCGGCCAATCGACATGGTTTCGCCCACCGACTTCATCTGCGTTGTGAGTCGGGCATCCGCCGTGCTGAACTTCTCGAAAGCAAAGCGCGGTATCTTGGTCACAACGTAGTCGATGGATGGCTCAAAGGAAGAAGGGGTCGCACCACCGGTAATTTCGTTGCGCAACTCGTCGAGTGTGTACCCGATGGCCAGCTTGGCAGCAACCCTGGCGATCGGGAAGCCCGTCGCCTTGGAGGCCAGTGCAGAGGAGCGGGACACCCTGGGATTCATCTCGATCACGACGAGGCGGCCCGTCTCTGGGTCCAGCCCGAACTGCACATTGGAGCCGCCCGTTTCCACGCCTATCTCGCGCAACACAGCGAGCGAGGCGTTGCGCATGATCTGGTATTCCTTGTCGGTGAGCGTCTGGGCCGGCGCGACTGTAATGGAGTCGCCTGTGTGAACACCCATGGCGTCTACGTTTTCGATGGCGCACACGATGATGCAGTTGTCATTGCGGTCGCGCACGACTTCCATCTCGAATTCTTTCCAGCCGATCAGGGATTCGTCGATCAGGAGCTCATTGGTGGGCGACAGATCGAGTCCGCGAATGCAGATCTGCTCAAACTCATCGCGGTTATACGCAATACCGCCGCCGGAACCGCCCATGGTAAAGGAGGGCCGGATAATGCAGGGCAGGCCGATGGAGTCCAGCACCCGGAAAGCCTCCTCCAGGCTGTGTGCGAGCATGGCCCGGGGCGTTTCAAGCCCGATGCGGCCCATCGCCTTGTCGAACAGGTCGCGATCCTCGGCCATGTCGATCGACTCTTTGTTGGCACCGATCATCTCCACCCCATGCGCTGCCAGCACGCCTTCGCGAGCGAGGTCCAGGGCGCAGTTGAGGGCCGTCTGCCCACCCATGGTCGGGAGCAGGGCGTCGGGCTTTTCAGTCTCGATAATGCGCGCCACGGTGCGCCATTCGATGGGCTCGATATAGGTGGAATCGGCCATCGCCGGAACGGTCATGATGGTCGCGGGATTGGAGTTGACAAGAATGACCCGGAATCCCTCTTCGCGCAGCGCCTTGCAGGCCTGGGCACCCGAGTAATCGAACTCACAGGCCTGGCCGATAACGATAGGACCGGCGCCGAGAATGAGGATACTGTTGATGTCGGTACGCTTGGGCATCTCTGGCGTCAGTCCTGGGCAATGCGGGCTCGCATGAGCCCGATAAAGTGGTCGAACAGCGGGGCGGCGTCGTGCGGCCCGGGGCTGGCTTCCGGGTGTCCCTGAAAACTGAAGGCCGGACGATCAGTGCGGTGAATCCCCTGCAGCGAACCATCAAACAGCGAGCGGTGCGTGACGCGCAGGTTGTCCGGTAGAGCGCTGTCATCCACGGCAAAACTGTGGTTCTGGCTGGTGATCATGACGGTGCCGTCATCCAGGTTCTGTACGGGGTGGTTGGCGCCGTGATGCCCGAACTTCATCTTCAGGGTGCGGCCGCCGCTGGCGAGCGCCAGCAGCTGATGCCCCAGGCAGATACCGAATACCGGGATCTCGGTGTCGAGCAGTGACGTAATGGCCCTGACAGCATAATCACAGGGTTCCGGATCTCCCGGTCCGTTGGACAGAAACACGCCGTCCGGTGCCAGGGCGAGAACGTCCTTTGCCGGCGTCGTGGCAGGCACTACCGTGATGCGGCAGCCGCGATCCACCAGCATCCGCAATATATTACGCTTGCAGCCGTAATCGTAGGCAACGACGTGCAGATCAAGGGAATCCAGCGCAGGCCTCGTGTGCCCGAACTCCCATTGCCAGCTCCCCTCGGCCCAGGTGTAGGCGTCAGAGACTGAGACCTCGCGCGCCAGATCCGCACCCGCAAGACCCGGGAAACCCCTCGCCGCGGCTATCGCGGCATCTGAATCGGCTGCCCCGGTTCCGGTGACGATGCAGCCGGCCTGGACGCCCTTTTCGCGAAGCAGCCGCGTCAGGCGCCGGGTGTCTATACCGGCAATAGCCACAATGTTGTTGTCGCGCAGCCAGACATCCAGAGGCCGGTCGTTACGGTAGTTGCTGGCGAGGAGGGGCAGATCACGGATGATCAGTCCGGCAGCCCAGACGCGATCAGATTCGTTGTCCTGCGCATTGGTGCCGGTATTGCCGATGTGCGGATAGGTCAACACCACCATCTGACGCGCATAGGAAGGATCGGTGAGAATTTCCTGGTAACCAGTCATCGCAGTGTTGAACACGACCTCGCCGGCAGTGGAGCCTTGCGCACCGACAGCAGTGCCGTAGAACAGGCTTCCGTCTTCAAGGGCGAGTAAAGCCGGGTTGGACAATCTTACCTCCACTCTGGCAGTAACAGCGCGCCCGTCGAGCGGCCGTAAAAAAGCGAGATGTGTAGCCGCATCTCGCTTTCCGGGACAACCTGTGACGCTGCGCGGGGGTGACTCGCGCAGCACATTTCCGACCCTGAATCGGACAACATGGCACGCGTTTTGTGCCAGAATTCTAGGGGATAGTACTAAGACTGTCCAGCGCTACTACTCGCTACTGCACGCTACCGCCCGCAATCGCCAGGCACCGAAGGCAAAAAACGGTTGCGTACCCACCGGCGTTTCCTATGATGGGAACTCACTTCGATAACGGGCAAGCCGACGCATGAGCGAAACGCTGGACTGGCGGCAGTTGGCGGTACTTATTACTGCGCTGATGGCGACCGGCATAGGCCAGTCGCTGGTGTTCGCCATACTTGCCCCGCTGGGACGCGAGGTCGCGCTGAGCGAACTGCAGATAACCTCGATTATCAGCCTGTCGGCGCTGGTCTTTGGTCTCGCCTCACCGCTGTGGGGTCGTTTCAGTGACCGCGTCGGCCGCAAGCCAGTGATTATTATCGGCCTGATCGGCTACACGGTCGGTACGTTGTTGTTCACTTCTGTTTTCTACGCTGGTCTGACCGGCATGCTCAGCGGCCTTACTCTTTACGTCGTTGCCCTGCTCGCCCGCTGCGCCCAGTCCCTCGTGATGTCGGCCACCGGCCCCGCCAGTACGGCCTTTGCCGCTGATCACACCGCGCCTGCCGGACGCACTCGCGCCATGGCCAAACTCGGCACCGCCAACAGCATGGGCATGATTCTGGGCCCGGCAGTCAGTGGCGCACTTGCGGCATTCGGCCTGCTGGCGCCGCTGTATTTTGCCGGGGCACTGTCGGCGAGCGCCGCGGTCCTGGTCTGGCGCATGCTGCCTGTCACGCCGCCGCGGGATAGACGCCAGCGCCCGGGTCCTGAACGCCTGCGTTTCAGCGACCCACGCCTGCGCGCTCTTGTGCTGACCGCAATCGCCCTGTTCACGGGCTTCTCGGCGATTCAGCAGACCCTCGGTTTCCTGGTGCAGGACACACTGTCACTGGACGGTATCGGCACCGCACAAATGACCGGTGCCGTGCTTATGGTCTCTGCCACTTTTACATTTATCGTGCAGGTCACTGCCATGCAGTGGCTGAAACTGCAGCCGGGCACATTCATTCGCCTCGGCCTGCTTTGCATGCTCTGCGGGGCGGCGATTCTGGGCAGCAGCGGCAGCTTCATGCTGCTTGCAGCAGGCATGGGGTTTCTTGGCGCCGGACTGGGCCTGACGATGCCGGCCATCACTGCCGGCGCGTCGTTGGCGGTCGACGCAGACGAGCAGGGAGGTGCCGCGGGACTGATCGCCGCCTGCCCGGCAATCGGCTTTATCGCCGGGCCCTTGTGCGGCGGGCTTCTTTATCAGATAGAGGCGTTCCTGGCCCCCCTGTTTGCCGCGCTGATTTTCTTCCTCGCCCTGCTCGTCCTGACACTGAAACGACAGGCGGGCGGGAGGTCAACCCGGTAGCAGGGTTTGCAGTGCCCGGCGCAGCCTGTCGGGCAGCGGGATGGGCCGGTCATCGGGCCTCGCGACAAAAACGTGCACCGAGAAGCCCTGGGCGCAGGGCAGGTTCTCGCCCCGCAGGAAGATACCCACGCCATAGCGCACCGAACTGTTCCCCAGGTGATCGACGCGCAGACCAGCCTCCAGTGCATCGGGATAAGCAGCGGGCTTCAGGTAGTCACAACCCGAGCTGACCACAAAGCCCACGATATCGCCGCTTGTGATATCCAGGCCACCCTCTTCAATCAGAAAGCGATTGACCGCGGAGTCGATGTACGAGTAATACACGACGTTGTTAATGTGACCGTAAATGTCATTATCCGACCAGCGCGTCTCCAGTGGATAAAAAAACCGGTAGCCACTGCGCGGCACAGCGGCCTCACGGGTCATGCTGCCGACCCGTAAGCCGACCGGTAGATAGTGCGCGCATCGTCCAGCAATACCTCCCGGGGGTTATTCACAAGAAGACGCTGCTGCAGCATGGCGTCCTCTGCCAGTCTGTCTATATCATCGGCACGCACACCGGCCGCAGACAGTGTAGCCGGCAGCTCCACATCAGTGATCAGCTCCCGAAGGGCATCGATAAGCGCTCTGGTTTTCGCCTCATCACTGCCGGCGAGCGGACTGCCCACGACCAGCTCGGCCAGTTCCGCATACAGGTGACTGGCCACTGACGCATTGAAGTCCAGCACGCTGGGCAGCACCAGGGAATTACTCAGGCCGTGGGGGATGTGATAGTGGCCGCCCAATGGGTAGGCCAGCGCGTGCACCGCGGCCACCGGCGCATTGGCGAAGGCCTGACCGGCCTGCATGGCACCGAGCAGCATCGCAGCTCGGGCTTCACGATTACCCCCGTCGTGGACCGCCGTTCGAATATTGCGCGCCAGCAGCGACAGGGCACTGCGTGCGAGATTATCCGAAATGGGATTCTTCTTGTGCCGGGACGTGTAGGCCTCAATGGCGTGCACCATGGCGTCAACGCCGGTCATCGCGGTCACGGCAGGCGGCAGTCCCAGTGTCAGGTCGGGATCGAGCACGGCGACATCGGGCAACAGCACCGGCGATGAAACACCGGCCTTCGTGGTCTCACCCGTTGTCAGCACCGCCACCGGCGTTACCTCGGATCCCGTGCCCGCGGTGGTCGGAACGAGAATCAGCGGCAGTCGCCCGCCGCGCACCTGCTCGACGCCGTACATGTCAGCCAGCGGCTGGCGACCGTCCAGCAGGGCGGCGACGATTTTGGCCACATCCATGGAGCTGCCGCCGCCCACGCCAATGACAGCGTCCGCGTCCTGCTCGCGGGCAAGGCCTGCCGCCGCCTCGACCACGGACTCCGGCGGATCCTCGCGCCCCTGGTCGAACAGCACGACCTCAAGACCCGCCGTCTCAAGCGCCTGCTGCAGCGGCGACACCAATCCGATAGCCACAAGACCCGGATCGGTCACCAGAAGCGGACGCCGGATACCCAGCGGTACGCAGAGGCTTTCAAGCTCGAGTGCGGCCCCCGGGCCGCTAACAATCCGTCCGACGGTATTGAAGGTGTAGGCTGTCATCGTCCGTTTCCCCGTGTCAGTTCATTGCGTGTCAATCCATTGTCAGTATGACCTTGCCCCGGGCACGGCGCTCGATCATGCAAGCATAGGCCTGTCTGTAGTCTTCAATCGCATAAATATCCGTGATTACCGGCGACAGCTCGCCGGACTCGAACATCGCCCAGAGTTCCTCGATGTTGCGCAGGTTTTCCTCCGGTTCCTCACTGGTGAAACGCCCCCAGAACACCCCCATGATGGAGCAGCCCTTCAGTAGTGTCAGGTTGAGCGGAATACTCGGGATCGGACCGCTGGCGAACCCGATGACCAGGTAGCGCCCCTTCCAGGCCATGCCACGGATCGCCGGCTCCGAAAAATCACCGCCTACAGGGTCATACACCACATCCACGCCCTTGCCACCGGTCAGTGACTTGATGGCGTCCTTGACACCGACCTCGCTGTAGTTGATGACCTCGTCAGCACCCAGCTTGCGACACAGCTCGAGCTTTTCGTCGCTGCTTGCCGCCGCAATCACCCGCGCACCCATATGCTTGCCCAGCTCCACCGCCGTGGCACCGACGCCACCGGCAGCGCCGAGCACCAGCAGGGTCTCGCCGGGCTGCAGGTTGGCGCGCTGCTTCAACGCATGATAGGAGGTGAAATAGGTCACGGAAATACCGGCCGCCTGTATATGGCTGAGCGCGTCGGGCTTGCGGAATACGCCATTTTCGTTGACCGCGACACGACCGCAGAACGCGCCCACACCAGCCATGGAAATAACGTCGTCACCGACCGCAAACCGGGTCACCTTATCGCCCACCGCGCTGACGACTCCGGCGCACTCACCGCCCGGAATAAACGGCAGGTCCGGCTGAATCTGGTACTTGCCCTGGATAATCAGCACATCGGGGAAATTCAGGCCGGCCGCTTTTACATCGATCATCACATCGTGCTCACCGAGCGCAGGCTCCGGCCAGTCCGCTACCAGATCCAGTTTTTCGGGTCCGCCATGTTCCCTGCACACCAACGCTTTCATCGTATTCCCCTGCGCCATCGCGCTATCGTTGCATTAAAAACGGCGCCTCATTGCGCCGCCGGTCGCTCCGTCCTGACTCAGGCCACCTCGAAAAGGCCGGCAGCGCCCATGCCACCGCCAACGCACATGGTGACCACGACATACCTGACACCGCGACGCCTGCCCTCGATCAGGGCATGCCCGACCATCCGTGAACCGCTCATGCCATAGGGATGGCCGACTGATATCGCGCCCCCGTTGACATTCAGTCGCTCGTTGTCGATCCCCAGCTGGTCTCGGCAGTAGATTACCTGCACGGCAAAAGCCTCGTTCAGCTCCCAGAGCCCGATATCGTCGACCGACAGACCGTGCTGCCTGAGCAGCTTTGGCACAGCAAATACCGGGCCTATACCCATTTCATCCGGCTCACAGCCGGCAACGGCAATGCCGCGATAGTAGCCCAGCGGACTCAGTCCCAGCCGCTCTGCTTCTTTCGCCTCCATGAGCACCTGTGCCGAGGCGCCATCGGAGAGCTGCGATGCGTTGCCCGCCGTGATGGTTCCGCCCTCGATAACGGTTTTCAGTCCGGCGAGGGCCTCCGGCGTGGTGGCCCGAAGGCCTTCATCCGCCGACACCGTCGCCTCCGCCTCTGACTGTTCCCCGGTTTCCTTGTTCCACACAATGCGCTTGCAGGTGACCGGCGTCAGTTCAGCATCAAAGTGACCGGCCTCGTAGGCCGCCGCCGTGCGCTGCTGTGACTGAAGGCCATATTCATCCATCTGCTCGCGGGAAATACCGTAGCGTTTTGCCACGATTTCTGCCGTCTGCAGCATTGGCATGTGGATATCGGGATGCATGGACACCAGCTCATCGTCCACCATGCGATGCACGTTCATGTGCTCGTTCTGCACCAGCGAAATCGACTCCAGGCCTCCCCCGACAGCACAGGACATGCCGTCATGCATGATCTGTTTCGCGGCCGTGGCCACGGCCATCAGGCCCGAGGAGCACTGTCGATCCAGGGTCATCCCGGGCACAGTCACCGGAAGCCCGGCGCGCAGTGCAATCTGGCGGGCCACGTTCTGTCCCGTCGACCCCTGCTGCAGCGCACAACCCATGATCACATCTTCGACCTGTGTCGGGTCAATACCGGCGCGGCGCACCGCCTCGGCCACAGAGGCGGCACCCAGCGTCGGCCCCGGGAGATTATTGAACCCACCGCGGTAGGCCTTGCCGATCGGCGTGCGGGCGGTCGATACAATGACAGCTTCTCTCATGATGTTCTCCTGTTGTTACGATGTTAGCGACGATGTTAGCGACGATGTTAGAGGCGATGTTGACGGCGATATCAGCGGCGGTTTTAGCGGCGATGTTTGCGACAGTGTTTGTGACAATATTTGCGGCGACGTGTGCAGCGACGTCGCCGCCGGCCTGTTTCAGTCCAGTTTGACGCCGAGACCTTCTGCGGCCTTGCCGATCATTTTCCCGGTCTGCTCGAAGCCCGCTTTGAGCGCGCGTTCACCCTCAGTCGACGCAATCGCCTCCCAGTGTGCGGCAATGCCTTCCGGTGTCTGTTCGTCCGGCGACAGCCACAGTCCATCGCTCTCTACGATGCGGGACACGGCAAAGCTCCCGGCACCGGCGCCCAGTATCGTGTGCGTCGGCGCGTCCTCGCCCACCAGAAAGAGTACGGCGGGGGTCACGGTTTCCGGGGTCAGCAATTCAAACGCCTTTTCCGGAATCAGGCCCTCGGTCATGCGCGTGCCCGCCGTCGGCGCAAGCGCGTTGACGCGAATATTGTACTTGGCACCTTCCTGGACCAGCGTGTTCATCAGCCCGACCACACCCATCTTGGCAGCGCCGTAGTTGGTCTGCCCGAAATTGCCGTAAAGGCCCGACGACGACGTGGTCACGACAATGCGCCCGTATTCCTGTCCTTTCATGATATCCCACACCGCCTTCGTGCAATACACCGTGCCCATCAGGTGCACATCGACTACCAGTCTGAAGTCCTCCATGGTGCCCTTGCTGAAGCTCTTGTCGCGCAGGATTCCGGCGTTGTTGACCAGAATATCGATACGACCCCACTGGTCCATCACCTGCCGCACCATGCTCTCGACTTCATTCTCCTTCGCCACGTTGGCCCCATTGGCAATGGCCTCGCCACCGGCGGACTCGATTTCCGCTACTACAGCCTGCGCCGCCTGGCTGGAGCCACCGGTGCCGTCCTTCGCGCCCCCAAGGTCGTTCACCACAACCTTTGCACCACGTTTGGCCAGCTCGAGCGCGTGGCAGCGTCCCAGCCCCTGACCCGCTCCTGTCACGATTGCCACTTTCCCATCGTATCGAATCGTCATTTCTGCTTCCTTTTTTCGTTGTGCATATTTCCGTTGTGTATAGACCTACCGTTGTCACCAGTCGCCTGCATCAGGCGCTGATAACCATTGATAACCATTCCGCCGCCAGCGCGGGCGTCTCCTCTCCCTCGATCTCTACCGTCACCGCAGACTTGATCAGGAAGCGCTTGTCGTCTTTCTGCGTGACATCGAGTATCTCAGTGTGCAGGCGAACCCGTTTGCCGGCACGCACCGGTGCCAGAAAGCGCACCTTGTCGAAGCCGTAGTTGATACCCATGACCGTATTTTCTGGAAACACGCCGTGCTCCTCACTCATCTTCACCAGCATCGACAGCGTCAGGAATCCGTGGGCAATGGTACCGCCGAAAGGTGTCTGCGCGGCGCGTTCCTCATCCACGTGAATGAACTGGTGGTCTTCCGTGCAGTCAGCGAAGGTATTGATGCGATCCTGGTCAAGGGTTGACCAGGGGCCCGGCGGAAACTTCAGCCCCTTCTGGTTCAGCATATCCGCCTTGGACACGATTTTTGACGCCATTGTGCTTATCTCCGTGGTTGCGTTCGTTCTTTGTGTGGCCTGCAGGGCTTGCAAGAATGCCTGGCGTTACTCTCAGCCATCCCGGAACGTCGCATTCACATCCTGCTGACCGGCGTATTTTTTCAATTCGCTGCGCCCCACGACCATCCGGTGCACGGCATCCGGACCGTCGGCGAGCCGCAGTGTGCGCTGCGCCATATACATGCCAGCCAGCGGCGTATCCTGTGAGACGCCGAGGCCGCCGAACATCTGGATTGCCTCATCGACAATGCGAATGGCGACGTTGGGAACCGCGGTCTTGATCATGGAGATCCAGACACGCGCCTCACGCGGATCCACGTTATCCATCATCCAGGCCGCCTTCAGCGTCAGCAGGCGTGCCTGCTCGATATCCATGCGTGCGTTGGCGACTATATCGATATTGCCGCCCAGGCGCGCCAGGGGTTTGCCGAAGGCGATCCGCGTGGTGGCGCGCTCACACATCAGCCGCAGTGCCTTTTCCGCCGCGCCCAGGGCACGCATGCAGTGGTGTATGCGGCCGGGACCGAGGCGTCCCTGGGAAATCTCGAAGCCGCGACCCGCGCCCAGAATGATGTTGTCCTTCGGCACCCGTGCGTTGTTGAAGCGCAGATGCATGTGGCCGTGCGGGGCGTCGTCCATGGAAAACACCTGCATGGGACGGACGATCTCGACACCCGGATTGTCCATGGGCACCAGAATCTGCGACTGCTGCTGATGCTTGGGCGCCTCGGGGTCGGTCTTGACCATGACAATCATGATCCTGCAGCGCGAGTCACCGGCACCGGATATCCAGTGCTTCTCACCGTTGATGACCCACTCGTCGCCGTCCAGCACCGCACTCGTGCTGATGTTGGTCGCGTCCGACGATGCCACGCCCGGCTCCGTCATGGCATAGGCAGAGCGTATCTCGCCCGCCAGAAGGGGCTCAAGCCATTCCTTTTTCTGGGCTTCACTGCCGTATTTGTGCAACACCTCCATGTTGCCCGTGTCCGGCGCCGCGCAGTTGAATACCTCCGCGGCGATATGCGACTTGCCCATTTCCTCGGCAAGATAGGCGTACTCCACTGTGGTCAACCCGGAACCGCCATCGCCGTCGGTCAGAAAGAAATTCCACAAGCCCTGCTCCCGGGCGCGACGCTTGAGGCCCTGCATGATATCCACCTGGCGCCCGGTGAGCTTCCAGCGGTCGCCCACGCCGATCTCCGCCAGATACTCTGCTTCGACCGGGTCGATGTGCTCACTGATGAAGCGCTTGACTTTCTCGAGCAGCGGTGCCATTTCCTGCGAAATACCAAGATCCATTGTCGTTACTCCTGCGTTGTTCCGTTTATCTTATCCGCCGCGTCGAGGGGCTGGCCGTGAGGC